>JANQSV010000115.1 GCA_028279115.1 Pseudomonadales bacterium | reverse complement strand
TTCTCGTCGTGCACGTCGCCGTGGCGGGCACTTCGCTGTCCTTTTTTCCACTGATGGCCGTGGCGGGCACGGTAACCCTGGTCTGGCGCATCAAGCTTGCCGACATGGTGGCGAAAAACGCGGCGCCGCTCGGCGCCTGGTTCACCTTCCTGACGCTGGCGACCGGTTCGATCTGGGGCAGCGTGAGCTGGGGCACCTGGTGGGAATGGACCGACAGCCGGCTGGTGTCGATGCTGTTCCAGCTCTTCCTGCTGCTTGGCGTGATTTCGCTCCGCACCGCCATCGAGAATGCCGAAACCGCCGCCAGGGCTTGTGCGCTGCTGTCGATCGTCGGTTGTATCAATGTCGTCATCATCAAGTATTCGGTGGATTGGTGGAATACCCTGCATCAGCCTTCGAGCCCGATTTCGATGGAAGTCGGCAGTCCGAACGGACCCGAATTCTGGGTCGCCACCGCGGTCATGATCGTGGCGGTCTACCTGTTCCTGGCGGTGAGTCTGATATTGGCGACGCGCAACGAGATTCTCGAGCGCGAAAACAAGGCGCAATGGGTGCGGGAACTCGTGGCGCAGGCGCGCTAGGAAAGCTCTGATCAAATCAGGGCTTTCCCGCGGCAGAGAAAAATTCCATGGAAGGAATTTTTCGGAGAATAGGTGACGCCCGGCAAAGGTGAAACACGGATGATCGATGGTATACAATTCAACAGTTTAGGCGAGTTTCTCGCGATGGGCGGCTATGCCTTCAACGTGTGGTCGGTATATGCGCTTTTCGCCATATTCCTGACCGCCAACCTGGCATTGCCCCTGCGCAAGCGCAGGCTGATCCTGCGCGACCAGAAGCGCAGGCTGGCCGCGCTCGACGCGCGGGAAGAAAGCGCCCGCGACCCGGCGGACAGCGCCGGCTGGGAAGTCAGCATGGCGGGAGACGAAAAATGATGAAGCCGCATCGCCGCAAGAGGCTCGGCGCGGTCCTGTTCGTCGCTTTCGGCTTGAGCGTGGCGGTAACCCTGACCCTGTTCGCCCTGAGTCAGAACATCAACATGTTCTATTCACCCACGCAGGTGGCGAACGGCGAGGTCGAATCGGGCACGCTGTTCCGGATCGGCGGCATGGTCAAGGACGGCTCGGTGGAGCAGCGGCAGGACAGTCTGGCGGTGAATTTCGTGACCACGGACTTTGTCCACGACGTGCCTATCGAATACGAGGGCATCCTGCCCGATCTGTTCCGCGAGGGTCAGGGCATCGTCGCAGAAGGCAGGCTCGACGCTCTGGGCGTGTTCCAGGCAAGCCGGGTGCTTGCCAAGCACGATGAGAACTACATGTCGCCGGAAGTCCGGGCAGCCCTGGAGCAGGCCGGCGCAAACCCGGAGAATCACCAGTTCAGGGCGACCCCGGAGGACTGAATGATCCCCGAACTGGGTCAGTTTTCACTGATTCTGGCATTCTGCCTCAGTATCCTGCTGGGGGTCATGCCGCTGGCGGGCGCCGCCACGGGCAATCGACTGTGGATGAACATGGGCCGGCCCCTGAGCGCAGGGCTTTTCGTTTTCCTCGGAATCTGCCTGGCCATCCTGGCGCACGCCTTCGTCACCGACGACTTTTCCGTCCGCATCGTCGCCGCCCAGTCGAATTCGCTGCTTCCCATGCAATACAAGGTGACCGCGCTCTGGGGCGGTCACGAAGGCAGCTTCCTGTTGTGGACCTTCATGCTTGCCGGCTGGATTCTCGCCGTTGGCATATTCAGCAAGAGCATGCCCAGGGAATTCGTCGCCCGGGTGCTCGGCGTACTCGGCCTGCTTTGCGCGAGCTATATCCTGTTCATGCTCGCCACCTCAAATCCCTTCGACCGCATGGTTCCGGTACCGCCGGCCGACGGCGCTGATCTGAACTCCGCCTTGCAGGACATCGGCTTCATCTTGCATCCGCCGACCCTGTACATGGGCTATGTCGGTTTTTCCGTGGTGTTCGCCTTTGCCATTGCCGCCTTGCTCAGCGGCCGTCTCGACGCCGTCTGGGCGCGCTGGTCGCGGCCCTGGGCCAATGTCTCCTGGGCGATATTGACCATCGGCATCGCCCTCGGAAGCTGGTGGGCTTACTACGAATTGGGTTGGGGCGGCTGGTGGGCCTGGGACCCGGTGGAAAATCCGCCGCTGATCACCTGGCTGTGCGGCGCGGCGCTGATCCATTCGCTGGCGGTGACCGAGAAGCGCCGCGTCTTCAAGAGCTGGACGGTAATGCTCGCGATTCTCGCTTTCGCCGGCAGTCTGCTCGGCACCTTCATCACGCGTTCGGGCCTGCTGACCTCGGTGCACGCCTTCGCCAGCGATCCTTCCCGGGGAATCTTCATTCTCGCCATTCTCGGCGTATTCGTCGGCGGCGCCTTGTTGCTATACGCAATCCGCGCTCCCCTGATCAAGAGCGAATTCGGATTCGGCTCGCTTTCCCGGGAGATTTTCCTGCTCGCCAATAACGTGATACTCGTGGTGGCCGCGGCGTCGGTTTTTCTCGGCACGCTTTTTCCGATGTTCTACCAGGCGCTGACCGGTGACCTCATCTCGATCGGGCCGCCTTATTTCAACATCATTTTCGTGCCCCTGATGATCCTGCTCGTCATCCTGCTCGGTATCGGGCCGATCAGCCGCTGGAAGAAGACTTCGGGTGCGTATCTGCAGCGGCAACTCGGAAAAGTGGCGGCCGCCAGCGTGTTGCTTGGCGTAGCGCTGCCCCTGATCGTCCTGCTGAACATCTCCATCCCGGCCACCATCGCCGTGGCGCTGGCGGTGTGGATCGTGCTCGGCATCGGCCGGGATCTGGCCGCCAAGACAGCCAACAAGCCCAGCCGGTGGCAGGGACTGCGGTCGCTCACATACGGCTATTACGGCATGCAGGGCGCACATTTCGGCGTCGCCGTCATGCTCATCGGCGTGGCCCTGACCAGCTATTTCAGCAGCGAGCGAAGCGTATTGCTGCAAGCCGGCGATTCGGTGCAACTCGGCGGCTACGAATTTCAGTTTGCGGGCAGCGAAAGAATCGCCGGGCCGAATTACAATGCCGACCGCGCAACGGTGCTCGTCACGCGCGATGATAAGGCCGTGGCGGATCTGTATCCTGAATTGCGGGTGTATCTCGCCAACGGCGCGCCTTCGACGGAAATGGCTATCGATCCGAGCCTGCTGCGCGACTTGTTCGTCACGCCCGGCGAGATTCGCGCCAACGGCGCCTGGACCATGACGGTTTACGTCAAACCTTTCGTACGCTGGATCTGGCTCGGCGCAATCTTCATGGCCCTCGGCGCAACCATCGCCGCCGCCGACCGCCGCTATCGCAAGCTCGCACGTGCGCATGATCATGCGCATGAACCAGCCGGCGGCGAAATGAAACCGGGCGATTTGCAGCCCGCTTCGGGAGGCGGCACATGAAAAAATTCATCTTCTATGCGCCCATTGCGGCTTTCCTCGCCCTGGCGTTCGTGCTCTGGCGGGGGCTCTATCTCGACCCGACCGAATTGCCTTCGGTGCTGATCGACAAGCCCATGCCCAGCTTCGCAATGACGACGGTGGAAGGGGAACCGGTAAGCAACGCCGATTTGCCCGGGAGGGTTTTCCTGCTCAACGTCTGGGGCAGTTATTGTCTGCCATGCCTGGTCGAGCATCCCACCCTGATGCGGCTTTCGGAAGAAGGCGAGTTCCCCGTGGTCGGCGTCAATTACCGCGATCGCCGGCCGCTGGCGCTCGACTGGCTTGACGTCAACGGCGACCCGTTCGAATACAGCATCCTCGACGAAGAAGGCCGTTTCGGCATTGATCTCGGCGTATACGGCGCTCCCGAGACCTTTCTGGTCGATGGCGAGGGCGTGATCCGTTACCGCCACGTGGGCGTGCTGGAAGAAAACGTTTGGCGCGAAGTCTTTATGCCCGCCATCGCCGAATTGCGCGGCGCAACGGCGCCCTCGCTTTAGCCGGCGCCGCGTCTTCAATCGGCCGAAGTTCATGTACCCGCCGCGCTTGCTGCTATTGTCCGCCTTGTTGCTCGCGGCCGCTCCGGGGTTTTCCCAGGTCGACACCTTCGTTTTCGAGAACGACGAGCAACAGCAGCGCTTCCGGCAACTGTCGAACGAACTCCGCTGCCCCATGTGCCAGAACGCCAATCTGACCGACTCGCCCGGCGGCGTCGCCGAAGATCTGCGCCGGGAGATTCATCGCATGATCCTGGCGGGCAATACCGACGCCGAAATCGAGCAATTCATGTTCGAGCGCTACGGAGACTTCATCTTCTACCTTCCGCGCCTGCGGGCCGACACCGTGCTGCTCTGGTTCGGTCCGTTGCTGTTCCTGCTGCTCGGCGGCTACATCGGCTGGCGCATCTTCCGGCAGGCGAGCGGAAATCAGCAAGCCGCGTCGAGCGTGGCGCTCGATCAGGCGGAAAAGGAACGATTGCGGCGGCTGCTGGACGATGAATGAATTTACCGGCCTGTTCTGGGTCCTTTGCGCCTTGTTGGCGCTGCTTTGCGCGGCCTTTGTCGCCGTGCCCGTCTGGCGCGCGCGGCGCGGCGCGGCGGATGCCGGAGAAACCGGCCGCGTCGAGGCCAATATCGCGCTGTTTCGCGAGCGCAAACGGGAACTCGAAGCCGAGTACGCCGCGGGCGAGGTCGACCGTGAAGAACTCGATTCCCTGCTGATCGAATTGCAGAAAAGCCTGCTGACCGATGTCGAATCCGCCGAGGAGCCGCGCAGTGCGCCCGTATCCGTCATTCCGCGCGAAGCGAAGCGGAGTGACTTGGGGCATCCATGCCCCTTGCCCTCAAGGGGGCGGCGCTACGCGCCGTCCAAAATGACAATCCTGTCATTTTGTCGCGGAATCTCCTTCTCCCGGCTCAGTCCCGAATTTGCCGCACCGCTGACGCTGACAATCCTGTTGCCCCTGGCCGCCTGGCTGATGTATGGACAATGGGGGCACCTGGAAGACGTGGAATTGATGGATCAGTTTCAGCGCACGGTGCAGAACGAGAACGACCCGGACACCGCGCGCGATCTCGTGCTCAGCCTCGGAGAGGAAGTGCAGGAAAATCCCGAGCGCCCCTGGGCCTGGTATTTTCTCGGCGAGAATCTCTCCACTCTCGGCAGGTTCGACGTGGCCAATTCCGCCTACCGGCAGGCCGCCGAACGCTTGAGCGAGGAGGACGAAAAAGCCCTGGCGCTGGGCCGCGTCGTACTCACCGCCTACATCATGGAACGACTCCGGATCACGCCGGAAGTGCAGGAACTCATCGACAGCACGCTCGAACTCAACTCCGACGAACCCAATGTGCTGCAATTGCTCGCTTCAGACGCCCAGGAACGCGAGGACTACGATGCCGCCATCGGCTATTGGCGCCGGCTTTCGCAATTGAATCCCAGTTCGCAAACCGCGCGGGAGAATATCGCCAACTTGCAGCGCTTGCGCGCCGGAGAGGCCGCCGATGGGCCGGCCATCGAGGTCGCGGTCGCCATCGCCGCAGATCTGCCGCTCGATCCGGATTTGCGCGTCTTCGTCTCGGCCCGCAATGCACAGGCCGACGGCATGCCGCCGCTCGCGGTCGCCGACCTTACAGTGGCCGACCTGCCGGCGCGAATCCGGCTCGATGACAGCCTGGCCGTGGGTCCGTTCAATCTCTCTTCGGCCGAATTGGTATACGTCAGCGCCCTCGTGTCCCGGGCCGGCACGGCCAACCGCGCATCCGGCGACTACTTCGCCGAAACCGAAGCTTTCTCACTCGAAAATCCACCCGCGCCGGTGGAACTGCTTATTTCCGAAATCGTTCCCTAAATCTTGACGGGTATGAGTCCGAGAAGGGCCGGCTAGTTTGTGCGTCCCCAAAAGGCCAGTTTTTGGGAGATTTCTGCAACTTCACTGCAGTAATCGACTGTTAGGTGATGCTAGTCGGCCGTAGTCGCCAACTCAAGGGCGCTCGCCACATCGGCGAGCCGTTTGTCCCTTGTCCACAGTGTAGTGCCTGGTCTAATCGCAACCGAAGCAAGGAGATGAACGTCAATGTAGCCTATTCCCTTTCCCGCCAGACGCTGGCGGGAGATGAAAATCAGCGCTTCCTCGTGGCTCGCATGCGGAATGCGGGGGAGATTGCGCCAGAGTTCCAGCAGTCGATCACGGTCTCGCAAATTGCCGCATGCCAGTTCGCCAATCACCATTGTGTGCATACACACCCGATGCTGAGTCAGCAGGCGGCTGAGAGCCTCGTTTCCGCGGCGCAGATGATCGATCCAGACCGAGGTGTCGACCAGAATCATGTATCGTCCAGATCGAACCTGCGTCTGGAAATCGATTCGAGTTCGGGCTGGCTTCCTTCCAGAGCGGCGAGGCGCCTGGCGCTTTCGCGTTCGATCAGCGCCTTCAGGCCTTCTCGCAACAACGCGGATTTCTCCCGCACGCCTGTCAAGGCGACGGCTTGTTCGAACAACCGATCGTCAATGGTTAGGGTGGTTCGCATGTGTCACAACCTCATGCATCAAATTCAGCATCAATATACATCAAAGATGATGCATGCGCCAAAGCTCAATGAACGGTCGGTGATGAAGGAATTGCCGAATGCGGCTATATTCCACGTTGGAATCGATCCCCATGGAACAATTCATCACCATAGCTATAGCACATCTGTTCGCGGTTGCATCGCCGGGGCCGGATTTCGCCGTCGTGCTCAAGCAAAGCGTAAACGGCGGAGTGCGGGCTGGCTTGTGGACCAGTGCCGGGGTGGGCACGGGGATATTTCTGCATGTCGCGTATTGCGTGCTGGGAGTCGCCTTGCTGCTGTCTCGGGTGGACTGGCTGTTTGTCCTTGTGAAGCTGATCGCGGCGGCGTATCTCGCCTGGCTCGGTTTGCAGGCGCTCTGGCATGCCTGGCGTTCCGCCGAAGTCGTGCGGGCGGGCGCCGGAGCCGAACTCGCTCCGATGAGGGCATTTTCGACCGGCTTCCTCACCAATGGCCTCAATCCCAAGGCGACCTGTTCTTTCTCGCGCTATGGACTGTGGTCATCAGTCCACAGACGCCGGTGGGAATTCAGGCGCTCTACGGCCTGTATCTGGCGCTCGCCACTTTTGCCTGGTTCGCCATGTTGTCGCGGCTGCTGGGACAGCAGCGGGTGCGCGGCCTGC
>JANQSV010000318.1 GCA_028279115.1 Pseudomonadales bacterium | reverse complement strand
AGTACGGACTGGGCGGCCGGGTAATCGTGGATGAAGCAGTACTCGGGCAGGTTCGGTTCGATTGCCTGGCCTAACAGTAGTTGCAGGCAGTCGGTGGCGCCGAGGTTGGCGGCGTGTACCGGCAGTTTTTCCTGGGTGAGTTGGCGCAGGGGTTCGAGTTGGATTTGGTGCGGGTTGATTTCGAGGTGGTGGAGGAATAGTTCGCGATAGCTTAGTCGGGGAACGGATGACTGCGGCAGGAATTCGTGGAGGAGTTGTTCGACTTCGGTCATTAGTTCTTCGAGGCTGAAGCCGGGGCGGTACCATTCGAGCAGGGTGAACTCGGGATTGTGTCTGGGGCCGGCGTCGCCCTGGCGGAAACTCTTGCAGATCTGGTAGCAGGCGCCGCTGTTCGCAGCCAGCAGGCGTTTCATGGCGTATTCGGGGGAGGTCTGCAAATGGAAGGTTTTCGGGCCGCCCCCGGTTTGGACCTGGGCGGGAATTGAGTCGATATGCGTATCGGTGACCGTGGCGGGGGCGAGCAGGGGGGTTTCCACTTCGAGGACTTCGCGCGCCGCGAAGAATTGGCGGATGCGTGCGAGTACGTTCGCGCGCAGGCGCAGCATTTCGGGTCCGGCGGACGGCCGCCAGTCGGCCATGGCGGGGTCTACCTGGCGACCCGGTTCTGGTATTCGCCGGTTCGGGTATCGACCCGCAGCACATCGCCCTCGTTGACGAACAGGGGCACCTTGACCACGGCGCCCGAACTCAGGGTGGCGGGCTTGGAGCCGCCCTGGGCGGTATCGCCTTTCAGGCCCGGGTCGGTCTGCACGACTTCGAGTTCGACGAAATTGGGCGGGATCACCGAGATCGGCTTGTCGTTCCAGAGTACGATCTGGTAGGCCTCTTGCGGTTTGAGCCAGTTCCGCGCCTCGGTGATGGCGGCGGCGTCGGCGGCAAGTTGTTCGTAGCTGCCGTCGGTTTTCATGAAATGCCAGAATTCGCCGTCTTCGTAGAGGTATTCCATGTCGAGTTCAAGCACGTCGGCGCCTTCCAGCGATTCGCCCGACTTGAAGGTCCGCTCCCAGACCCGGCCGTTGAGCAGGTTGCGGAACTTGACGCGGTTGAAGGCCTGGCCCTTGCCCGGCTTGACGAACTCGTTTTCCAGAATCGAACAGGGCTCGCCGTCTACCAGCAGTTTCAGGCCGCTCTTGAACTCGTTGGTTGAATAGGATGTCATGTTGCTTTTCGCTCACTTTGCCTCGGATACCGGTCCATGCCCGCGTCCATGCCTCCAGCCGGCCAGCCGGCTGAACTCTGGCAGGAATCCCTGTCTGATCTGATCACCGACCCGCGGGAACTCGCCGATTTCCTGCAACTCGATCAGCGCCTCGATCCCGCCGGCGAACAGGCGCTGGCGCAATTTCCGCTGAAGGTGCCGCGGGCCTTCGCCGAACGCATGGAAAAGGGCAACTGGCGGGACCCCTTGCTGCGCCAGGTCTGGCCTTCCTTCACGGAAGAGCGGGAGGCGCCCGGTTTCACGGCCGACCCGCTGCGGGAGCGCCATTATAATCCGCGTCCCGGCCTGCTGCACAAGTATCGCGGCCGGGTGCTGCTGATCGCGGCGCCGCATTGCGCGATCCATTGCCGATACTGCTTCCGCCGCGAATTCGACTATCGCGAGAACAGCCCGGCGCGCGCCGAATGGCGCGAAGCGTTCGATTACATCCGCGGCGATGCGAGCATCGAAGAAGTGATTCTCAGCGGCGGCGACCCGCTCGCGCTCGGAGACGGCCAATTGCGCTGGTTGCTCGAATCCATCGCCGGCATTCCTCATGTGACCACCGTACGCATTCACACCCGCCTTCCTGTAGTAATTCCCGAACGGGTCAGCGGCGAACTGCTTGCGATGTTGCGCGGCTGCCGGCAGCGGGTGGCGGTCGTCATCCATTGCAATCACGCGCAGGAGATCGACGCCCCGGTCGCCGCGGCGCTGAAATCGCTGCACCGCGCGGGAGTCAGCCTGCTCAACCAGTCGGTGCTGCTGCAAGGCGTCAATGACGACGCCGCGGCGCTTTCCGCGCTCTCGAAACGGCTTTTTTCGGAAAATGTCCTACCTTATTACCTGCACCTGCCGGACCGGGTCGCCGGCACGCGGCATTTCGCCGTGACGCTGGAGGCGGCCGAGGCGATCATGCGGGAATTGCAGGCCTGCCTGCCCGGTTACCTGGTGCCCCGCCTGGTGCGGGAGGATCCGGGGAAACCCGCAAAAACCCGGCTGATTTAACCGAAAAGGCGAGATTCTGCGACTTCGCGCAGAATGACGGTTGTCCACCAATGTCATTCTGCGCGCAGCGAAGCGAAGTCGCAGAATCCGGGGACAGGAAAAACCCACCGTGAACGAAGGCGATGATACACAAGCGGCGCAGCTGTCGAACGAGCATCTCGACCCCCTGACCGGGCTGCCGAACCGCGCCTGGCTCGAAGACGCCCTGCGGCAGGCGCTGGATGACGGTCGGCCTACAACCCTGGCCTTGCTGCAACTGGAGAATTTCTACGAAATCCGCTCCTGGGTCGGCAAGTCCGACGCCAGCTTCCTGCTCAGCGATATCGCCCGCCTGCTGCAGCACAACCTGCCGGACGGGGTCATGCTCTGCCGTTGCGAGAACTACGAATTCGTCTTGCTGCTGCGCAACGAAAACAGCGTCAACGCAAGGCCGATCACCGACCGCATCAAGCAGGCGCTGCAATCGGCGGTGTCCGAATCGATCCCGCCGCAACTCGAACTGAAATGCGCGGTCGGCCTCGCTTCGGCCGAGCCCGGCGTGACCGGCCCGGACGTGCTGTTCGCCCGGGCCCGGCACCAGCTGAGCGTCGCCCTGTTCCGCCGCCATGGCGAACAAAGACTGTCGGCGATGCACGAAGTCGATGGTTTCGACCCGCTCGAATTGGGACCGGCCCTCGAACGCCAGCCGCTGGCGCTGAATTTCCAGCCCATCGTCAGCCTCATGCCCGACGGCGTCGAGCGTTACGAAGTGCGTTGCCAGCTGCCGCTCGACAAGGGCCGGCTCGCGCCCGTGCGCATGTTCGAAATCGCCGTGCAGAACGCGCTCGGCGGCATCATCGACAGGCAATTGATCAGTCGGACGCTCGGCGTCCTGCGGGAAAAGAACGAGTCCGGCCTGTGTTTCTTCGTCAGCCTGACCCAGAATTCCATGGTCGACACCGAATTCTTCAACTGGCTGCGCACCGAACTTGCCGGCCAGCAGCACCTGGCGCGGCAACTCGTCGTACAAATCAGCGAAATCGACATCCTGATCGCCCAGCACCACGTGCAATACCTGTGCGAGCACCTCGCCAGCCTCGAAATCCGCCTTGCCGTAACCAACTTCGGCCTGACCGACAACCCCTTCCGCTACCTGCCCCTGCTCAAAGCCGACTACGTCAAGATGAACCTGCGCACGGCGGAAGGAACCGGCGACGGCAAGCGACAACTACAACAAACTCTCCACAAACTACGCGACTCAAACATCCAGCCGATCGCGTCACTAGTGGAAAACATCAATACGCTACCACTGCTATGGCACTCCGGCGCAACACTGGCCCAAGGCAACTGCCTGGCCAAACCCACCGCAAATCCCACCTTCCGCTTCCCCCAGGAAATGCGCGTAATCGCGTGAGGATCCCGCAGGGCGTAAGCCGCTGTCGGCCCGGCGGCGGCGGATCGAAGCCCTTCCTCGTTTGCGTACAAACTAACCGGCAATTATGCTGCCGCTATGAGATTCACCCGCATTGCCACCCGCTTTTCCCTGACCTCCGTCCTCGCCCTGTTGCTCGCCATGAGCGTGCTCTGGCTCATCGGCAGCTATCACACGCGCCTCGTGCTGCAGGCCCAGGCCGACCGGCTCGGAGCGACCGTCGCGCGGCAGGCCGCCGAGTTGCTGGCGGAGCACGTGCAGGCCGACGACCGCATCAGCATCAACGTGATTCTCGAAGAACTCGCGGCGGACCCCGCGGTAATCGAGGTGATCCTGTTCGACGATCAAGGGCAGCGCGTGGCCGCGGCCGGCGCTCCCAACGCGAGTCCGCCGATCGCTATGCTGACGAGACCGATCCTGCGCGGCGAATACTACGTCCGCACCATCGAATTTCTCGAGACCACCCATGGCGCGGTCAGCGTCGGTCTCGACCTCGGCTATCTGCGCGCCGCGCTGAACGACAATCTGATTTTCATCGGCGGCGCCACCCTGATCATGGCCTTGCTTGCCTGGCTCTTCGTTTCGGCCTATTGCCAGGTCACCCTGGCATTTCCGCTGAATCTGCTGTCGTATTCATTGAGCAAGATGAGGCGGGGAGAGATCGTCGAATCTCCCGATGTTTCCGGGCAGGACGAGCTCGCCAATCTGGCGAGGCAATACAACGCCACGGCGAATTTCCTCGCCCGTTACACCTTCCTCGACCGCTACGGCGGGGAAACCGGGCCGGTGGACAGCGCGGCGTGGCGTTCGGAAGAGATCAGCCTGCTGGTCGTCCGCATGAGCAACTATTTCTCGCTCGCCACGGCCATGAGCAGGGATCACGCCTTGCAGTTGCTCGAGCGTTACTACTTCTTCGCCGGCCAGGTCGGCCGCATCTACAACGGCCGCATCAGCTATTGCCACGAGGACGAAATTCTCATCTCCTTCGACCGGGTGAGCGCGGCCGAAGAGCAGGCCTGGTACGCCATCTGCGCCGGGCAGTTGTTCCTGCGCCTGGTCGAACATCTCAACACTCATCCGAAGGGCGTCCGCACCAATGCCAGTTTCACGCTCGCCGCCCATAGCGGCGTCGTTCCCGCCAGACTGTATTCCCCGGTATCCGGCGCCAACGACAGCCTGATCGGCGAAACCCCCGACCGCGCCCGGCAGATCTGCAGCGAGTGCCCGGACAACAACCTGCTGATCAGCGCCGACTGCTATCAACTCGCCGGCGGCGACGCGCGCGTCAACGCCGACCCCTTCGATACGGAATCCGACGACGCAGAAGTGCTGCTGGCGCTCGAACCCCCCGAGGAACACGGCGAATTGCTCGACAGCCAGACCGCCCGCCTGATCTCCACGTATCCAAATCGGTAATAGTTGAATACTGTCTAT
>JANQSV010000093.1 GCA_028279115.1 Pseudomonadales bacterium | reverse complement strand
GACGGAAGTCGATGACTGCGTGGACAGAATCATGTGATGCCCTTTCGCTCTGGCAGCCCTTGCCGAGCCCAATTCCGCTTCGGCGTGGTAGGCGCCCTGGCTTCCCACCGGGCAAAGAACGATCGGGGATCCGGCCTCGGTACCCAGCAGATCGATCGATGTGTCTACATCGCTGACGTCGACAAGCCGCCGCGGTTTTATCTGAAAACGACTGAAGCCTTCGCGATTCGCGCGAATCGTTTCGTCGCTGACCACGCCTGTCGCCAGCTAGCCGAAATGGGCAGGAGGCAATTTCTCCCGGGCCAATGCCTCCATTTCGAAAACGTTGATGACTTCGCTGGGGTCGGTCAGCCGTTCTCCCAGTGTTTCCTCCACTTCCTGGGCGAAAGCGGAAAAATTGGCGAGCAACGGACTGGCTGCCAGATACTTGAGAAACTGTCGGCGATGAGTCATGCGAAACTCCCGGAAAACAGGTTGAGTGGTCAATCCCTCGCACTCTACGCGCTACCGGTTGCCGGTGTAAACCTCGCTCCGCGAGGTTGCTCTTTCAAGTTCTTGGGAATAACGCCCGGCGGGCGTGACAAGTGGGGAGAAAGCGGATAGCCTCAGCGAACATGACGGAAGACCGAACAGCATTGTGTAAGGAACTGGCGCGCGCGTATCGCGTTTTCGGGGCGCTCGGCTGGGGCGACCTGGGCGATGGTCATATCAGCGCGCGGGATCCCGAACGCCCCGATTGCTTCTGGATGCTCGGCTACGGGGCAACGTTCCCGGAAGCCGCCGCCGACGTCATGGTGCTGATCGATCCGGATGGCCGGGTGGTGTCCGGCACAGGCTCAGTCAACTGGCCGGGCTATCACATTCATCAGCCGATCCTCGCCGCGCGTGGCGACATAGGCAGCGTGGCCCACACGCACACGTCCTGGGGTGCGGCGTTTTCATCCCGGAACCGTCTGCTCGAGCCCGTCACCCAGGAAGCCTGTATCTTCTTCGAAGACTGCGCCCTGTTCGACGACGAGGAAGTGCAGGTGCAAAGTCTCGCGACCGGTTCACGGATTGCGCGGAGCATGGGCCAGAACAATTCGATGATATTGCGCAGCCACGGTCTGCTTGCCGCCGGCGCTTCCATCGCCTCGGCGGTGGCGCGCTTCGTGCTCATGGAGCGCGCGGCGGAAGCGCAGATGAAGAGCCCCGACAGTCAGCCCATCTCCGCCGACGCCGCCCGCTTCGCCAAGGCGGACCTGGTCGGCGAGGAGCACCTGCGCAACACCTTCAATTTCCTGGCGCGGCACCACGGCGTGTACTGAAAAGGCAATTCGTTCCCGGATTCACGTCCATGGGTTGATCACTTCAGCCCCCATTTCCTGAAATGGTGCCGTGTCGCGGGTGGCGATGGAAAACCCGGAAGCGATCGCAATCGCCGCTATCGCCGCATCGGCGAACCCGACCCTGCGGCCATTGCGCCTCGCGGCGGCCGCCCGATCCGCGAAAACATGAGTCGCGGCATCGTCGAGATGCTTGATTCGGCCCTTGAATACCTGGTCGACAGTCTCATCGATGCGGCTCTCAAGCGTCCGGCGCCGCACGCCCGGCTCCAGCAGGGCTGCGCCGAATCGCAATTCCATGACTGTGATTACGGACAACCACAGCGAATCCAGATCCTGATCGTTCAACCAGCCCATTACCCCGGCATTCGGCCTGGGATGCATGGTTTCGGAAATTACATTGGTATCAAGCAGGATCATTCAAACGAAGCCGCGTCGATACCCGAGCGGTCTCGCTCGAAGGATACGCCTTCCAGGTCGGTATCTTTCCAGATCGACCGGAGCAGGTCGCCCGGGCGCGGCCGGTCGGCGGGAAACAGTCCCCGCCGCAATATACTGCGCGCCAACGCCTCAGCGCTTTTTCCCTGAGCCCGGGCCTGAGCCTTCAAAGCCCGGTGAACCTCGTCGGGAACTTGCCGGATCGTGATCTGCGCCATGGTCGAGTCTCCAAGGTGTCCAACTCGAATGATGGCATTTATTGAAAATGCTATCAAGCAATTCGGCGCATGTCTGACGAGATACTCTTAAATGGGTGTCCTTATCGCAGTCATCGACTACGGGCCATCGCTGAAAAGGTCAAGATAGGGGTTGTAACGGAACACGCGGTTGCGTTGCTGGCCGGTGATTTCCCGCAAGAGACCGAGGGTTGCGAAGCGGGACACCAGTTTGTTGGCGCCCGCGTAGGTTATGTCCAGGAGTTGCACAATTGACTCGACCGTTACGATGGGGCGTTGGTGGAGATGTTCAAGGATGCGATGGCCGTTGCCGGCGGCCCTGCCGAGTTTCTCGGTTACAAGGCTGCGATGCTCCTCCCGCAGAGCCAGGATTTTGCGCGCGGTTTCCGTGGCTTCGCGGCTCACGCTGAGGACGCCATCGATAAAGAATCCTAGCCAGCCCTCCCAATCTCCTTGGTCGCGCACAGCCTGGAGTCGTTGGTAGTAATCTTCGCGGTGCTGCTTGAAATAGTGGGAGAGATAAAGCACGGGCTGCTGGAGAATTTCTTGTTGGCAGAGGAAGAAGGTGATGAGTAGGCGTCCCACGCGCCCGTTCCCGTCGAGAAAAGGGTGAATCGTTTCAAACTGCGCATGGGCGAGACCGATCTGAACCAGCGCCGGCAAGTCGCCGGGATCATGCAGGAAGCGCTCAAGGGCGCCGAGCGCGGGGGCCACTTCATCCGGTGGCGGGGGCACGAATACGGCTTCTTGCAAACTGCAGCCCGGCGGGCCAATCCAGTTCTGAGAGCGGCGCAATTCACCCGGGGTTAACTTGCTCCCGCGCACATGTGTCATGAGGATCTCATGGATCTCCCTGATCAGGCGGATGCATAGGGGCAGGTGCTCCAGGCGCTCAAGACCGTGGTGCATGGCCTTGGTATAGTTGATGACCTCATTGACGTCGGCGGGTTGATTCGGCGTGAAGATGTTGGCTTCCGCGGCGAGCACATCCTGCAGGGAGCTTTGGGTGCCTTCGATCTGGCTGGAAAGCACGGCTTCCTTCCGTACGTACATCCAGACGAAAAGGTCCGGGTTCGGGAGGGTCTGGATGGAGCCGTCCAGGCGCCCCAAAGCGCGGTCGGCCCGAGAAAGCAGGCGTTGAAAATCGCCTTCTATCAGGACCGGAGGGTTGGGCGGGAGTGGCTGCGGCATAAAGGCGCTGTAGCCGGTCGATTGGCGTTGATAGCGCCCGGCCCTGAAGCGTAGGTCCATGGGGTGTGCGGTCTTCACGTATTACACCCTGCGTTTACTATGGCGGGATTTCGGCCCTGTATTAAACACTGCGTTCATCATAGAGCAGATATGCGCTCTTATGCAACGCAGCGTTATGCATACCATTACAATGAAGTTTGTCCGTCGCGCAGATCACTTCCGTTCAAGGCAGCGCCAGGGCCATCAGGCGTTCGGGTTCGCCGCCGGGGCGCGTCGGGCCGTATTCGCCATTTTCAGCCAGAGGGAGAAGCATGCGGGCGGCTCTCAGAATCGGACCCGGAGCCATTCGCGATGCGAACGTGCGCGCCGAGGCCGAGCGTGTTGAAGTTGTCCACCCGGCTGTAATAGTGGAAGTCGGCTTTCACTTCGGCGCCCTTCATGGTCGGACCCGGCGCCGGCAAGCGTCGGGATTATTTCGGAGAGGCCGCCGGAATTTCATGGCTTGCCCAGAGTAAACGATGGGTGTCCCGGAATCTCCCGGAATCCGTTAATATTCGAACATCAGAAATGAGACGAGTCCTCAGGAGGATTTCATGAGATCTATAGTTATGGTGAGTGCAATGACGCTGATTTTGGCGGCTTGCTCCAACGACGCCGAGACCAATTCAGCCTCAACGGTTTTTGCGGCGGAGAACCTGTCGGCCGAGGCCAGTCTGGAAGCAGTCATCAACCACGAACGCCGGGATGGGAACCGGGGCCGTGATGAATGGCGCAATCCGCTGGAAACGCTGGCCTTCTTCGGAATTGAGCCGGACATGACAATCGCTGAGGTCCTTCCCGGCAATGGCGGCTGGTATTCCCAGATTCTGACCCCGCTCACAGCCGAGCAGGGTCGTCTGATCGGCGTGACCTATCCGGACAGCCTGTTCCGTCAAATGTTCTCCACCTGGAATGAAGATTCTGCCGAGGGCATCGGCGCCGATCTCAGCCAGATGGGCCGGTATCTGAGCGTTGAAGGAGTCGATAGCGCGCAACCGATAGTCGGCTACGCGATCGACGATATCCCCGACCAGGAGAACGGTCGGGCCGATGCGTTCCTCTTCTTCCGGGCGATGCACCACCTGTTCCGGTTCGATGAACCGATTATCGATACGGCTCTGTCCGAAACATACGATATGCTCGCTTCAGGCGGCGTGGCCGGTGTGGTTCAGCACCGCGCTCCGGAAGACGCCGATCCAGGGTTTGCCAATGGCAATAATGGATACCTGAAGCAGAGCGATGTCGTCGCCGCGTTCGAACGGGCGGGATTCGTTCTTGAAGAAGCCAGCGAGATAAACGCCAATCCAAACGATCCCGCCGACAGCTTCGTATGGCGTTTGCCGCCAACGACAACCGACAACCCGGATACTCTGGCGATCGGCGAATCAGACCGCATGACCTTGAGGTTCCGAAAGCCGTAACAACGGTTTCAGCCTGTCCCGAAGAAGTCCCGGTTCTCCACCGGGACTTCGTCCTTCATTGAACAGAAATAGATGAAGAGGGAGTTGGTGCCCAGGGGCGGAATCGAACCACCGACACGAGGATTTTCAGTCCTCTGCTCTACCGACTGAGCTACCTGGGCCTATCGCGACCGAAACTGGCGTCCTGCCACGTTCCTGTCTGGCAATGCTCCGCATTGCACCTCTGCTCTTCCGGCCGCCAATCGCAGATTGGCGGTGTTCGACCCTCGAAAAGCGTTGCTTTTCGTCGGCTTCGCCGACCGGGTCTCACCCAACTGAGCTACCTGGGCAATTGCGGAAGGGCGGTATTTAACCTTTCGGCTTGAACGCAGTCAAGCGCACCGGCGACGCTTGGCGCGCGCGCTTTCATTCGGGTGGTACATAACCCGCCGCGTGGTCGTAATCCTCGTTGTCGAGAAACTTTTCCATCTGTTCGTTGAGATACTTCCGGTCGGCGGTTGAGGCCAGATTGAGCTGCCTCTCGTTGATCAGCATGGTCTGCTGTCCCAGCCATTCCTTCCAGGCCCGTTGCGACACCGTGCGATAGATTTCCTGGCCTTTTTCTCCCGGATACGGCGGCACGGGCAGGCCCGGGAGTTCTTCTCCGTACTTTCTGCAGGACACGGTGCGGGTCATGGTTCTTCCCTTTTCATTGACGATCCTGGCCGCTGCGGTTCGGCGGACGCCAGCGCCGCGAGCAATTTTCTGACTGGAGCGGCGAGTCCGATCTCCGCAGGGTCGACGATAGAGTACCAGAGCCAGCGGCCCGAATCAGCCACGGCGGGGGCGGTTCGAGCGACCATATAGCGGACAGGCGCAATGTCCAGTCGAAAGTGAGTGAAGCCGTGGCGTATGGGCGTCAGTGCTTGTGGCTCCGCATCCTCGAGTTGCAATGCGGGCAGCCCCGATGGCAGTTCATGCTGCAGGGGCGACGCATGCGTCGCCCGCGCGGAATTACGAGTTCCGGCATGAACGGGTGAGGCATACCTCGCCTCTACATGTTCAGTCGCGTTTGTGGGTGTCCCATCGTGGGTCTCGATCTGGGGCGGGGAGTACAGCGAGCCCCAGATGCCGTTGGGCGGCCGCTTTTCGAGCAGCACCCGGCCTTCGCTATCCTGCAAGATGAACATGGTTACGGAACGGATCGGCAGGGTCTTCGCCGGCTTCTTGCCGGGGTAGCGGTCGATCTCGTCATGTTGCCGCGCGAGGCAGCGATGCTGCAAAGGGCATTGCGGGCAGTCGGGATTGGCGCGCGTGCACAAGGTGGCGCCAAGATCCATCATGCCTTGGGTATAGGCGGCTATCCGACTTCGCACTCCGTCGGATTGGGTGTCCCCTGTCCGGTGGGTGTCCCCCGCCCGCCCCGCCCGACTTCCCCGGGTTTGGGTGGCAGTTCGGCTTCGCCCGCTGCCGGTGTGGCTGTGGTCCAGCCGGTGCGGCAAGAGTCGTTCGGCCAGCGCCCACAGCTTGGATCGGGTCTTGCCGCTTCCGGGATAGCCCTCGACGGCGAAGCAACGCGCGAGCACGCGTTTCACGTTGCCGTCGAGTATCGGCGCCGGCCTCCCATGGGCGAGAGCGAGAATCGCCCCGGCCGTCGAACGGCCGATTCCGCTCAGCCGCTCGAGTTCCGCCAACGTATCGGGAAACCTGCCGCCATGCTCTTCGACGATCGTTCGCGCCGCCTTGTGCAGATTTCGCGCGCGAGCGTAATAGCCGAGCCCGGTCCACAAATGCAGCACCCGGTCGATATCGGCCGCGGCAAGCGCGGCCACATCGGGGAAACGCGCCATGAAACGCCGGAAGTAGGGAATGACCGTGCCGACCCGGGTCTGCTGCAGCATGATTTCCGAAACCCAGACGCGGTAAGGCGAGGGGTCCGCCTGCCAGGGCAGATCCTGCCGGCCATGGATTTCGAACCAGTCGATCACGGCATCGGCGAAACCATCGATCAACCCATCGTCATTCTGCGCGGAGCGAAGCGGAGTGACTAGGGTCATCCCTGCCCCCCGCCCCTGCGGGGCGGCGCTGCGCGCCGTCCAAAATGGCATTCCCGCCATTTTGTCGCAGAATCTCCCCGAGGCTGTGTCGTTCCCGACGAGATTCCGCAACTTCGCGCGGCATGACATGCTCCACGCTGCGCCATTCAGTTCGAGCCGGCATCGCCGCCAATGCGGGAAAAGATTTCGCGAACCGCGTTGAAGTCCGGCCGGCAGAACTGGATCACTTCATCGCTGAAGCGGGCGGCGCATTCCACCGGCCAGATCGCGCCCTGGTAGTTGCGGCTTACCGGAATCGTCTGGACAAGCGGTTCGCCGAGCATGGTAAGCAGCACTTCGTAATCGAATCCGCCGCCTCGCAGGTCGGCGACGCCTGTGCCCGCGGCGCTGAAATTGTCCATGCGCAAGTTGAAGCTGTGCTCGCTGGCGAGGCCGCCGTCGAGCGCGAGATCGCCGCCGACTTCGGAAAAGCGGATCAGGTCCGGCCATTGCTGGATCGCCTCGCCAGTGGGACTGAGCGCCGCGATGGAGGTGAAAATCTGCTTGATGAGGCCGATGTTGACCAGATTCTCGGTCACGGCGAACGAGGCATCGCCGCTGAGGCCGTTCAGCAGTCCGTTCAGGGACTGGCCGCGGGCATTGAAGACCCCGTCGGCATGCAAGCGTCCGCTGAGCACGTCGAGCCGGGTTATCAGCGGCGCGATTTCCGAGATGGCGAGATTTTCGCCGCGCGTATCGAGGCTCAACTCGCCGTTGGCCGCATTCCAGCGCATGTTGGCCATGAAAGTTCCGCCCAGGGAAGCGACCGGCGGGATTTCCGCATCGAGCACCCGGTCTTCGACGTTCGTATATACCGTCAGATTCTCGATGCGCAGATTGCCCGCGGTCAGGGCGTCCGCGGCGATGGAGCCTGACAGAATCAGGTTTTCGAGATTCGGCAATTGCCTTTCAGGCCGCTGGAATGCCGGCGCGCCGGGGATGGATTCGGATTCTTCGGCGGCAAACAGCGCGCTGACATCGAGTTCGCCGATGTCCATCTCGTAACGGACATTGGC
>JANQSV010000085.1 GCA_028279115.1 Pseudomonadales bacterium | reverse complement strand
ATCAATGCCCTATTGATTAAAGCCGATTCTCAAATGTCGGTGGTGTGCGCAAACTCCTCGCGAAGGCGACAAATCATTGAAACATCTATTCGACTCTGGCCGACTGGTTGAAGACTGCTCAGTCATCCAGATCGTAGCGAAAAAGAAATAGCATATTCGGCACTTCAACGCCTTGTCCATCTACAATCCTGGGTTGATACTTGAACTCTGACACGGCGCGGATTGACGAAAGATCAAAGATATCGGCAGGTTCCGCGTCAACCACGACTATACTTTCTTCAACGACATTGCCCAAGCCATCCACGGTAAAGCTCACCAGGCACCAACCTTCAATGGCTTGTTGAATCGCTCTTTGCGGATATTGTGGCGGATTGGCGACCAGAGGCACGAGTTCGCTATTTTCGAGATTTTCAAAATCTGCAACACCTGTCTTGAGTAAATGGAAAATCCGCAGAAGCGAATCGTCAATAACTTTAACTTCCAAAGGAGGAATGAGAAAATTTGGTTTTCTTTCTGGAGGCTCGGATTCTGCCGCTGCCAACTTGTCGATTGGTTTCGGAACTTCAATGATCTCGACAACCTCCATATCGATATCCGGCATAGTCGCATCAAAAACCCGGACCACCTCAACAGGATCAGACAACTGTTCGCCGGTAGCAATCTGAGTTTGCATGAAATAGAAAAATCCAGCAGTGACGCCGGCGACCAGCATAAATGAGACGAACCATCTTGCAAGCGCCATTCCTCACCCCCCGATTAACGAGAAGAACATGCCTATCTTACTCCTTATACCTGGAAAGTGGAAATTGTTTCCATTGTTCTCCCCAAGGTGTGGCGGCTTCAACCTGGCTGCCTTCCTCGATATGTCATGCGATATGGAACGACAACTCGTCGTCGGTGGGCGCGACGTCATCAATTCCCCCTAAATCCATAAACATGTATCCACCGTCCAATGTCTGGGGTGGAGCGGTTACAGGGCCGTGAACAAGCGCGATCCCCGGCAAATTGACTTTCGGCTGCGAACGCAGTAGCCTGTGCGCCGCAGTTAATCGAGCTCCTTTCCCTCGCAATTAAATCGCCATGCCTGTTATGCGTTGCCTTGCCATTGCGGTTCCGGCATTCTTCCTGATCTTCATTGCCGCCAGCGCTGCCCGGTCTCAGCCGGCGGAGCGGGGCGAAGCAGTGGAGGTGGTCGATGAAATTCTCGTGGTCGGATCGCGCCGGCGCGACCGTTCCGCCGGCGATTCGCCGGTGCCGGTGGATGTGGTCGGCGGCGAGGATTTGCTGGCGCAAGGCGACAGCGACATGGATGCGCTGCTTGCGGCGCTCGTGCCTTCCTACAATGTCGCTCAGGAACCCATCTCGGACGCGGGAACTTTCGTGCGCCCGGCCACGTTGCGCTCGCTGCCGCCGGACGCGACGCTCGTGCTCGTCAACGGCAAACGGCGGCATCGCGCCGCGGTCATCGCCTTGCTCAGCGTGGGAGTCTCTTCCGGCTCCCAGGGTCCCGATCTGTCGGTGATTCCGGCGATCGCGCTGGATCGGGTGGAAGTGCTGCGCGACGGCGCTTCGGCGCAATACGGTTCCGACGCGATCGCGGGCATCATGAATTTCGTGCTCAAGGAAGACAATCAGGGCGTTACGCTCGACACCAGATACGGCAGTCATTACGAAGGCGACGGCGACGCGGTAACGGTCGCCGGCAACGCGGGATTCGCGCTGACGGATGCCGGGTTCGCCAATATCAGTTTCGAATTCAAGGAATCCGACCCGACCGACCGCGCTATCCAGCGCCCCGACGCCCAGGCCCTGATCGACGCCGGCAACAACCATGTGCGGCAACCCACCTCGCAGATCTGGGGCGCACCGGGAATCTCCGACGATTTCAAGATCTTCGGCAATTTCGGCATCGATCTCGGCAACGGCGCCGAAGCATACATGTTCGGCAACTGGGCCCAGCGCCAAGTCGAGGGCGGCTTCTATTTCCGCAATCCGCACACCCGCGACGGCGTATTCCGCGGGCCGGTGCTCGACGCGAACCGCCGGCAGGTCTTCTTCAGGAACAGTTCCGGTTCGCTCGAATCTCCCGGTCTGGGCGAACTCGACAACGGAATCGCGCTGTTCTACGGCGACGGTTCGCCGGTGATCGATCGCGGCGGTGTGACCCGCACGGTGATGGTGGCCGATCTTACGGGCGATCTTTCCGGCAATTGTCCGGTGGTGCGTGTCAGGAATCTGGTGGCGGATCCCGCCGCCTTGTCCGCCATCGGCGCCGATCCGAATTGCTATTCGCTGATCGAGCGCTATCCCGGCGGCTTCACGCCGCAGTTCGGCGGCTATGTCGACGACATCAGTCTGGCCGGCGGCGTCCGCGGCGAACTCGACTCCGGCTGGTTCTACGACTTGAGCGCGGTGGCGGGCAACAATGTCGCGGACTATTACATCTATGACACGATCAATCCGCAATTGCTGGCGCGCCGCAACGAGATTCCGACCTGGTACGACGCCGGCGCCTATGAGGAAACCGACCGGGTGGTGAACTTCGATCTTTCGCGGCAGTTCTTTCCCGGTTTCGCCGACAGCGTCAACGTGGCGGCGGGTCTGGAATATCGCGACGAGACTTTCCGCATCCGCAACGGCGACCCCAACTCCTGGTTCATCGATCCCAGCCTGGCGCGGCAGGGTTTCGGCGTCGGCTCGAACGGCTTTCCCGGATTCCGGCCCGACGACGCCGGCGAGAACACCGTGCGCGCCTGGGGCGGCTATGTCGATGTCGAATCCAATCTGACCGAATCGCTGCTGCTCGGCGGCGCCGTGCGCTACGAAAGTTACGCCGATTTCGGCGACACGCTCGACGGCAAGATCGCCGCCAGGCTGCAAGTCACCGACAACCTCGCGATTCGCGGCGCCGTCAGCACCGGATTTCGCGTGCCCACGGCCGGGCAGGCGAATTTGCGCAATGTCACCACCGAAGTGGTGATGGGCAGTCCGTCCGACATCGCGACCCTGCCGCCCACCAATCCCATCGCCCGCGA
>JANQSV010000084.1 GCA_028279115.1 Pseudomonadales bacterium | reverse complement strand
CCGGAATCCTGTCACCTGCTGCAATCGTCATCTTTTCCTGCTCCTGATCTGGAATTGAAAGCGCCCCGATGGTAGCAGATTTGCCGCGGGTTGCTAATTCAATGGCAGGCGTTAAACGCCAATGCCAATCAGTTGGGAAATTTTTCGCTTGTCATGACTAGTCTGACTAGTTATTATCTCCGCATGGCAATCAACTACTCAATCTACGAAGCCAAAGCGCGATTCTCCGAAGTGATTCGGCAGGTGCGCGAAGGCAAGGCCGTAACCGTCTCATACAGGGGAGAACCGGTGGCGGAGATTCGCCCGATCAAAAGACCAGAGCAGCAAACCATGGAAGAGCGGGTGGAAGAACTTGAGCGAAGCGGTGTCCTGATTCGCTCGTCGAAACCAAAACAGAAACTCCGGCCAGTTGCCAAGCGACCAGGGGCGCTTGCGAGATTTCTCGCCGAGCGGGGCGAATGAAATTCATTTACATCGATACGTCGGTTTTAACGGCAATTGCCTTTGACGAACCGGGTGCCGAAGAATGCGCATCAAGTCTGGACAAGTTCACACACCTGGTCTCATCGAACCTACTTGAAGCCGAGATCAGAGCGGCGTTCAAACGTGAGAATCTCGAATTCCAGGATAGCATCATCACCGACATCGAATGGGTCCTACCCAACAGGACGCTTACACCCGAGTTTTCGGAAGTCCTCCAGACTGGTTACCTCAGGGGCGCCGACCTCGCTCATGTCGCAACAGCCCTCTATTTCTTCCCCCAGCGGGGCAGTCTTGCATTCGCAACACTTGACGCCAAACAAAGCGGCATCGCGAAAGAACTCGGATTTCCGGTTCCACTGGAGAAGATCGTCGTATGATTGAGCGGTGAGGTCTTGAAAAACCATTGCCCGATCAAATCACGGTCAAATCTTTTTCCCTCACCGAAACTAGCATAACTTATTGTTTTATAAGGACTTGATTTTTTGGGGTGTGACCGGAAGCAGTCGAAAACAGCTCCCCAATCAAATCTTGATCAAATCTTTTCGCTTGCTTGTTTTTCAGTTAACCGATTGAAATATATTAGTTTTCTTCTTTTTACCATCGGATGATGCCGTGTCGCGGTCAATTCCCGATCAAATCACGGTCAAATCTTGCCCACGACGCTTTCGATCCAACCCAGGTGGCGGTAGATGCGCTCGTAAACGGCGATAGCGCCGTAGCGACCTTGGGTTTCCTCGCTGAAGTGTTCGCCTTCGAGTTCGCCGACGGCCACGCCGGCCAGACGGTAGTTGCCCCTTCCCCCGAGCAGAGCCGGGCCGCCGCTGTCCCAGAGGCCGGGTGTGCCTTCCATGGGCAAGGCGTCCGAATCCGGCAGGCGCGGATCGTCGAAGCGCATTTGCAGGCGATCACCGGCTTCGGTGATGCGATTGGCGGCCATTCGAATCTTGCCGTCGGAAAATTCGCGGCCGGTTGTGCCCCAGCCGAAGAAACCCCAGCCGACGAGAGTGACGATCTGATCCAACTCGGTGGGCTCGGTTTGCAGCGAAATCACCGGCGCGGTCGAAGTGTCTGAAAAACGCAGCAGCGCCAGGTCGGTGCTTTCCGTCAAATTCACATCGTATCCGGGATGTACTACTACGGTATCGATCAGCCGATCGTTGCCGCCGACTCTTACGCCAAAGTCATTGCCGGTTTCCAGGGTCCGCCCGAGCGAGGTTTGGTGGACGCAATGCGCCGCGGTGATCGCCCAACGAGCATGGATGACGGTTGCCGCGCAGATGCGGTCACCGCCCTGCTGCTCAATATAGAAGACTGCCGGAAACTCGGCGGCGCGCACTTCGTGCCGACGCGCATTGACGTCGTGGCGGATTATGATGGCTTCAGTAACGCCGAACCAGCCAAGTAGCACGAGACCTGCCAAAGCAGTCAGTGAAGTGCGAAATCCTTGCCCCGCCCCGCTCACTTTTCTTCCTCCGCAGCCTCTTCCTGCTCTGCTTCGCGATAAATCTCCCGGTGACGGCGCAATGGTCGCAGATTAGGCCGGTAACGCGGTCTGCGGCTAGCGAAACGGAAGATTCTGAGCATGCGGAACACGACCACCATGAGCGCCAGCACCACGAACGCCATGATGCTGATGGCCAGGAACTGTTCGTGGCTGTAACCACTTGCTTCGATCAGGTCGTTCAGCATCGTAGTCTGGCTTTAACAATCGGACAATCAGACTTCGGCCAAAGTTGTGCATGCCTTCCTTGGCGCGATATTTTCGGCTTCGATTCGCCCCAGCCTTGCCATCCTTGGCAAGTCGTTCGGCCCTCGAAAAGCTGCGCTTTTCGTCGGCTGCGCCGACCGGGCCTCACCCACTTGCTTCGATCAGGTCGTTGAACACGGCGTTTTGTCCAGTTTCCGCAACAGTTTTTCGTGGATGCCGCCGAAGCCGCCGTTGCTCATGATGACGACGTGATCGCCGGGTTCGGCGATTTCGGCGAGAAAGGAGACGATGGCTTCGACGCTGTCGAATACCCGCGACGGCGTTTCGGTTGCAGCGGCGAGCGCGGCGCAATCGAGGCCGCAATCTTGCGGCTGGAACCAGACTGTCTGATCGGCCTTCTCCACGGATGCGGCCAGCGTGTGCTGATGCACACCGGCTTTCATCGTATGGGAGCGCGGTTCGATCACGGCGATGATCCTGCCCTCGCCGTCGAGTTTGGCCGCCAGTCCCTGCAAGGTCGTTGCGATGGCCGTGGGATGGTGGGCGAAATCGTCATACACGGAGATGCCGCCGGCGACGCCGCGCAATTCGAGCCGGCGCTTGACGCCGCGGAAATGGCCGAGCGCTTCCGCCCCGATTGCCGCCCGCACTCCCGCATGTTCGGCGGCGACTATCGCAGCCGTGGCGTTTCTGACGTTATGCAGTCCGGTCTGGTCCCAGGCAACGTCCGCCACGATGGGTTTCCCAGCGTCCGCCTGGTGCTTTTCCAGTTTGAATTCACTTCCGTCGTCAGCCACAAGCCGGATATTCCAGAATAGTCCGATATCGCCGGCCCGACGTTCGCATTCCTCCACTGGGAGTTCCATGCCAATGCGTTGTACCGGAGTCCAGCAGCCTTGGGCCAGAACTTCTTCGAGCCCCGGCTCGTCGGCAGGCATGACGATGCGTCCATTGCCCGGCAGAACCCGCAGCAGATGATGAAACTGGCGCTGGATCGCCGCCAGGTCCTCGAAGATATCGGCGTGATCGAACTCCAGGTTGTTGAGGATCGTCGTGCGCGGAGCGTAATGAACGAACTTGGAGCGCTTGTCGCTGAAGGCGCTGTCGTATTCGTCGGCTTCGACGACGAAAAACGGCGTCTCGCCGAGCCGCGCCGAAACCGGAAAATTGTTGGTGGCGCCGCCGATCAAAAAGCCCGGCCGCAGGCCGGCGTATTCGAGAATCCAGGCCAGCATCGCGCTCGTGCTCGTCTTGCCGTGGGTGCCGGCGACGCCGAGCACCCATTTCTCCCGCAACACGTATTGCGCCAGCCATTGAGGTCCCGACATGCAGGGCGTTCCCTCTTCCAGCGCCCGTTCAAGCACGGGATTGCCGCGGGAAATCGTATTGCCCACAAGCACGAGATCGGGCCGCGTGTCGAGATGCCCTGCCAGATAGCCATCGAGCACTTCGATGCCGCATTCTTCGAGTTGGGTGCTCATCGGCGGATAGGTGTTGGCGTCGCAGCCGCTGGCGCGATAGCCGAGTTCCCTGGCGAGCAGCGCGAGGCTGCCCATGAAGGTGCCGCAGATGCCGATGATGTGCAGGTGCATGCGCTTGCCGCTGACTTGATTCAACGCGCCGTGGCGTGTCTTATAGCACAAATCCGAAACGGCTTGATCGGAACGCAATGCTGGAACAGACCGATTTCCCGGCGTATTCCATCGCTCTTTATGGCAAGGGAGAGGTGGAGGAATCTTGCCTGCGACTGCAGGACGAATACGGCCTCGACGTAAACACGGTGCTGTTCTGCTACTGGTTCGGGGCGCGTCATGGCGTGGCCGGCGAAGGCTTGTGGGAACGGATCGACGAAATCTCCCGGCAATGGCAAGGCCGCCTGATTCGGCCCTTGCGCGAAGCGCGCCGCTGGCTGAAGCATCCCGGTTTCGAGCCCGATCGGGAACAGCGGGAACTGCGCGAGAGCATCAAGGCGGATGAAATCGCCGCGGAACTGTTGCAACAGCGCATGATGCAGGAAGCCTGCGCAGGTTTCGAGGACAGCGCGCCGGCTGAAGCCGCCGAGGCCGCCCGGCGCAATGCCGAGGCGCTGCTTCAGCGCCACGGCATCGCACTTGACGAGGAAATCCGGGACTTGCTGGCGGCGATTTCCAGCGCCGCTTTCTCCTGACCCTTACTGAGCCGCCAGTTCGATCACCACGTCGTAGTGGAAACGCACGAAGCGATGCAGTTCGCTGATCAGTATGCGTTCCTGGTCGCTATGGGCGCCGAATCCGAGCGCCGCGTCTTCGCGGTCGATCGCCGGGCCGATGCCGTAGCACTGGATTCCCGCCGCGCGCAGATAGGCCATGTCGGTCGCCCCGGTGCTCATGGTCGGCAACGTGATGACGCCGTAGTGCTCGCGAGTCTGGTTCTCGATGGCGCGAAAGGCGTCGGTGTCGAGGCTGCTTTCGCCGCGGGGCCGGGTATTGCGCACGCCGAGGCTGACTTCCACCGCCGGATCGTCGACCACGCCGCGAATTTCTTCGAGGAAGCTGATCACGTCTTCATCGGGCAGCGCGCGGAAGTCGACGCTGGCGCGGGATTCCGAGGGAATCACGTTGATGCGGTAACCGGCGTCGAAAATGTTCGGCGACAGCGAAGAACGCAACATCGAAGCATGACGCGGCTCGTTGGCGAGGAAATACTCGTCCGACTCGCCGGCCAGACCAGGATCGAGCACGTTGAGGTAACGCTGGGCTGCGTCACTCGGCGAAATCGTGGCCAAGCGTTCAAAATACGCGGCGGTGGTCTCGTTCAGGCGAATCGGCGTGCGCCAGTCGGCGATCGCGGCGACCGCCTTGGCGAGACGGGTCACGGAGTTGTTCTGCAAGGGAACCGAACCATGGCCCGCCGGGCCGGTGGAGACCAGTTCGACCCGATACGGAATCTTCTCCATGGTCTGCACGCCGGAATATTGCACTTCGCGATTCACCCGGGCAACCGACCCGCCTTCGGCCAGGCAGAATTCGGCGTCGATCTTGTCGAAATGCTCGTTGACCATGAACTCGATGCCGTACTCGACGGCGCCTTCCTCGCCCGATTCAGCGAGGTAGATGACGTCCCGGGCCAGCGGCACGTCGAGCCGCTTGAGCAGGAGCATGATCATCAGTCCGGCCGCGACGTTGTCCTTGTCGTCGACGGCGCCCCGCCCATAGACGTAGCCGCCGTCAACCGTCGCGCTGAACGGCGGGAAGATCCATTTCTCCGGGTCGACATTGACCACGTCGGTATGCGCCATGATCAGCAGGGGCTCCTCGCTGCCGTCGCCCTCGAGCCGCGCGACGACGTTGGGGCGCTCTGGATTGTTCCAGAGCATTTCCACGGGAATGTCTTCCGCCGCCAGCACGTCGTACAGATATTCGGCGGCCGGCAACTCCCGTCCGGGCGGATCGCTGGTGTCGAATTGCATGATCGCGCGGAAATGCCGCAGCGTCTCCTCTTCGACCTCGGCCCAGTCAGGCTCTTCGATCTGGGCGAACGCCACCCCCGTGAACAGGATCAGCGACAAGCAGGTGATTCGATACATCTGTCTTCCCTTACGTAGTGGAAATTTTCAGAGATTACTAAATTTGCCGCGGGGTGTCGTCCATGCGGATCACATATCCCGCTTCGCGCTTTTCGTAAACGGCGCGACTGATGTATAAAAGAACGTCCCGACAAGGCGGAAACACATTGAAGAAGCGCCACAAGACAACCAGCATGGACATCGCGCACTTCGCGGGAGTTTCGCAGTCCACGGTATCGCGCGCCCTTTCAGGCAGCGGGCTGGTCAACGCCGAAACTCGCGAGCGCGTACTGGCCGTTGCGCAAAAATTGAACTACCGGGTGGATCGCTCGGCCGCCAGTCTGCGCAAGCAATCGAGCCGGACCCTGGCCTTGCTGCTGTTCGAAGACCGCATGGGCGCCGACGCGCCGATCAATCCCTTCTTTCTCAACTTGCTGGGCAGCATCACCAAGGCAGCCTCCGAGGCGGGTTACGATCTGCTGCTTTCGTTTCAGGACGCATCCGAAGACTGGCAAGGGGACTACGAAATGGCCAACCGCGCCGACGGTCTGATCCTGCTCGGCTATGGCGATTATCTCAGTTACTCGAGCCGTCTCGCACAACTCGATGCGAGCGATGCGCATTACATCATCTGGGGTCCGGTCGACGAATCCCACGCGGGACATTCGATCGGCTGCGACAACGCCCGGGGAGCTCGCGAGGCCGTCAGGCACCTGCTTTCGCTAGGCAGGCGCAAGATCGCGTTCCTCGGAGATATCGGAGCAGGCTGCCCGGAATTCAGCTTGCGCCACGAAGGCTTCGTCGAAGCGCACGCGGAATTCGGCCTTACTGCGGACGCGGGCCGGCAATTCGATGCGATCAACGAAGAGTCTTCGGCAATCGACGCCGTGGGCAGGCTGATTGATTCGGGCGTTTCCTTCGATGCGATCATGACCGCTTCGGACCTGATCGCCATGGCTGCGATCAATTTTCTGAAGGAAGCGGGCTTCCGTATCCCCGAGGACTACGCGGTTGTAGGATTCGATGACTTGCCGACATCGGCCTACCTGGATCCGCCACTGACGACCGTGCATCAGGACACGCGGTTGGCCGGGCAACAGTTGGTAAGCAATCTCATCAAGATCGTTCATGGAGAGCAAGTGGAATCGACGCTGATCGCGCCGCGACTGAAAATTCGCGCATCTTGCGGGGCGCGGCTCACCATGACTCTTGCAGGGGCTGTGTAGAAAACCAGACTTCCACCCCATGCGCCGGCACGGCGCGCCGTGTTGCAAGTTCCGGCGCCGGAATCTCGAGAATCTCGCCGGTCAGGCGATTTTCCCATTGCCCCGCGAACGGAAACTCGATATCGACCTCTCGCGGAGACTCGCCCTTGTGCAATGCCACGACAGCGGTTTCGCTCTGTTCGGCATCCTGATACAAACGCCAGAATACGGCATGGTTTTCACCGAATTCGCGATTGATCTGCCTGCCCCGTTGCAGCGCTGCGCTGGCCTGACGCAGGCGGGCAATCCGCCTCAATCCCGTATGTATCGGATGCCATCGCGCCCGGGCGAGCCGCTCCGCGCCCAGAAAGTTCCGATTTCCGCCATGTTCGGGCCTGCCGCGTTCGAAGCCGATTTCAGAACCGTAATAGACGACGGGAATGCCGCGCGACGTGAAAAGGAAATGGTGCGCATCGATGAAGCCCGAATCGGCCGCGTCGAGCCGCGGCATATCGTGATTGTCGTAAAAGGTCATCAGCTCGTAAGGATTGCCGTACAGTTCGCTATCGAGAAACAGTGCTCCAGCGAGTTCGCTCATCGGTTCGTCGGCGCTGCCGAATACGCGCCGCATGGCGTCCTGTAGCGGAAAGTCAAGCACCGAGATGGCGCCGTTGCGGGAATGAGTGTGAACGGCGATCTCCTCCGGATCGTAACTGAAGTGCTCGGCAAACAGGAACAGATTGGGAAAATCGGCGCGCAGGCGGCCCGCGAGCCTGCGCCAGAAACTCAGCGGCATATGACGGATCGTGTCTATGCGGACCGCTTCGACACCCGCTTCCAGCCACTGCGCATAGGAGCCATAGAGATAGTCGAAAACCGCCTCGCTCTTGTAGTCCAGATTGGATAATTGTCCGAGATCGGTTTCATGCAGAAAAAATTCGTGCAAGGGCTCATCGAGCGCCAGATCGCCGGGATGCAGATTCTGATGATCCGCCACCAGGCTGCCGTCCGCATCGTACAGCTCGCCGAACATGGGCTGATCGGCGGGCATATCGAATGAAGGGGAACCGTGATTGGCTACGATATCAAGCACATAGGATAGTCCCGATTCATTGAGACGGGATACGAATGTACGAAAATCGAGCCCTTCGGAAACAAGGTGTTCGTCCTCGCGATAGAAATTGACCCCCCAGTAACCGTGATAGCCGGTCTTGCCCTTATCGGTGGGAAATCCTTCGCCCGGCGCCAGTCCCCCCGTAAATGCCTCGTTCGGATTGTCCACCACCGGTGTGCCCCATACCGCCGTGAAACCGAGGTCGCGCAGATATTCCGCCTGGGAGAGAATGCCGGCGAAGTCGCCGCCCAGATAACCGATGTTGGCGATTTCCTCGCCGTTTTCGCCATAAAGCGGTCGGTCGAAGCTGCGATTTCCACCGCCCTGGTCCGGGTAGTTGTTGGTGGAATCGCCATCGACGAATCGATCCGTGACCACGAAATACACGGCATGACGAGAGAAGGGGTCGTCGGTTCCGGCGATCGCCGGCCGCTCGGCGCAAACGCCGGAAGCCGCATGATTCAGACACAGGCAGAGCAGAACGATTCTTCTCACGGTTCGGCAACCCGCAACATGACCAGTCCGCTGATAACGATGCAGGCGCCTCCGAGCACCAGGGCATACACCGCTTCCCCGGCAAACACATCCCGCACGACAAATCCGAGTACGCCGGCGGCCAGAAGCTGGGGAATCACGATGAAGAAATTGAAGATTCCCATGTATACGCCCATTTTCGCCGCCGGCAGGGCCATCGAAAGTATCGCGTAGGGGATGGAGAGAATTGCAGCCCAGGCGATGCCCACGCCGACCATGCTTAACAGCAGCCAGGAGGGGTTGGAAATCACCGCGAAGGAAGCCAGTCCCATACCGCCCATACTCATGCAAACCAGGTGCGCGCAACGGCGGCCGAAGCGGTTCGCCAGCGGTGGAATCACGAAAGCCGCGAGCACCGCGAAGCCATTGTAAGCGGCAAACAGCACGCCTACCCAGTCCGCGCCGGTATTGTAGGCTACCGATCCGGGGTCGGTTGTCCCGTAATGGCGGGAAGTAACGGCGGGAGTGGTATAGATCCACATGGTGAACAGGCCGAACCAGGCGAAAAACTGCACCAAGGCTAGCTGGCGCATAGTGCGCGGCATGGCGTACAGATCTTCCACGATTTGAGCGGCGATATTGCTGCCGCGGCCGAGACGGTGCAAGAGGCGGGCGAGCAACTGCAAAAGTCCGAAGGCCAGGGCCATGCCCGCCAGCACGAACAATTGCTTGTCCCAGGCGCGCCACACGATCGCCAGCGCGAACATGACGCCAAGGGCCAGGCTTGCGCCGCCCCGGCGCAGAAGGCGCGAATCATCGGTAACTCTGCTTGAAGCATCCGGACGCAAGCTACCGGCTTCTTCTCCCAACAGGATTTCCGGGGGATATTCCCGGGTGCTCACGACGGTCCAAAGCACCGCAAGCAGAAAACCGACCGCGCCGGCATAGAAGGCGTACTTGACGGACGAGGGAATCGTCCCGGGCGGGGCGGTATTGCTGATGTCCAGCCAGTTCGCCATTACCCAGGGCAATGCGGACGCCGCCACGGCGCCGACACCGATGAAAAAGCTCTGCATTGCGAACCCCAGCGTACGCTGGCGGTTCGGCAGCATGTCGCCGACGAACGCGCGAAAGGGCTCCATGGAAACGTTTATCGAAGCGTCCATGATCCAGAGCATTCCCGCCGCGATCCAGAGCCCCGGAGCGTTCGGCATGAACACCAACGCGATGGAAGCCAATATGGCGCCGCCGAGAAAATAGGGTCGTCGGCGACCCAGCCGGGTCCAGGTGCGGTCGCTGCAATAGCCGATGATCGGTTGGACGACGAGCCCGGTCACCGGCGCGGCGATCCAGAGTATCGGAATTTCGTCGATGCTTGCGCCAAGGATCTGGAAAATCCGGCTCACGTTGGCGTTTTGCAAGGCGAATCCCATCTGGATTCCCAGGAATCCGAAAGACATGTTCCAGATCCGCCAGAATCCGAGCGCCGGTTTCGCCCCGCTATTCGTCGGTTCCGCATTTGCCGCGCCGCGCATCATGGGCTCCCTTGCCTCGCTACGAACCGGCGGCGGAGGCAAACTCCACTTGCAGAATGCGAACCGATTTCGGGGCAACCGACAGGCTCGGTTCGGCTCCGCGCCGGACGCTGCCGGGAATCTCCAGAAACGCTCGCGGCTGCCTGTCATCGAGCAATGGCAGAATCCAGTCCATGGCGACTTCGGATTCCGCGGTATTGTTATTGGCCAGCACCAGCACGTATTCGTCCCCGGCCTTGCGGCGCCAGGCGTAAACGCCGTCGACCGGAGCGCGATGCAGAAAATCTCCTTCAGCGACAGCCGTGCTGGTCTTGCGCCATTGCAGCAGATCACGCATCCATTGCCGGAACGCGAGCGTGGATTCGGCCAATCCCCGACCGCTGAATCCGTCGGCGGCGTCACCGGGCCAACCCCCCGGAAAATCGCTGCGAATCAAGCCGTGGGAATCCGTGCCGGGGTGACTCATCAGGATCTCGGTGCCGTACAGGAACTGCGGAGTGCCACGCAATGCCGCCATCATCGCCACGGCCATGTACGTAGCCGCAAGATTTTCTCCCAGCACCGTATGCACCCGGCTCATGTCGTGATTGTCCGGAAAGATCACCAGCGCGCCCGGGTCAGCATAGACGGCGTCGTCCGCCAGTATCTGGTAAATCCTGATCAGCCCCGAATTCCAGTTTTCTTCTTCGCCCAGCGCACGAATCACGGCATCGTTGAGTGGGAAATCCATCATGGCCGGCGCGCCCGCGTGCTGCCAGTGGGCGATGACGCTCGCATTCAACGACCATTCCTCTCCGACCAGCCCCAGATCGGGATACTCCCGCAGCAGGGCGGCGACCCAATCCGTCATGAAGTCAGTGTCCGAATAAGGATAGGTGTCTACTCGAAGTCCGGACAGACCGGCGTATTCGATCCACCAGATCGTGTTCTGGGTCAGATAACGGGCCACCCGCGGATTACGCTGATTCAGATCCGGCATGGCTTCGACGAACCAGCCCGACTGAAATTCTTCCAGATCTTCGGCCACGGCATGGGGGTCACGCACGGATTCCCTGTTGTGGCTCGTGAACGATGGCGTTTCCGGGTGATTGATCCAGTCCTCGGCCGGTAGATCGGACATCCACCAATGACCGGAGCCTATGTGGTTCGGAATCGTGTCCCACACGATCCCGATACCGTTTTCCGCTGCCGTATCGGCGAGCCGGCGCAAATCCTCGTTGGTTCCGAACCGCGGATCGATACGATACAGATCGGTTATGGCGTAACCGTGATAAGACTGCGCTCGCTGGTTGTTTTCCAGTACCGGGTTCATCCAGATCCGCGTGAATCCCATGTCGGCGATATAGGGAAGGGCCGAGATGACACCAGCCAGATCGCCGCCATGACGGCCGTAGGGCTCCAGGCGGTCCACGTCCGTTTCGCGCATACCGACTACGCTGTCGTTGGCGGGATCGCCGTTGACGAAGCGGTCCGGCGTCAACAGATAGATCGCGTCGCCGGGACCGAAGCCGTTTCCAGCTCTTGAATCCGGATCACGCGCGCGCAGTTCGTATGTCAGTCCCGCTTCGCCGCCGGGTCCGTCAAGCAAGATGTCGAGCGAACCGGATTCCGCGCTCCCGGCCAGCTCCAGCGCGACGAAAAGATAATTCGGATTGCCAGTGCTTATCGTTTCGACGCGCTCGACTCTTTCGTCTTCCACCGCGACCGTGTATTCGCCGATTCCAGGTCCATGCAACATGATCTCGAGCATCGGATCCGCCATGCCTGTCCACCAGAATGGGGGCTCGTAACGCGTAATTACCGGCTCGGCCGATCTCGCAGCCGGCGCCGCGAACAGTATCGCAACGCAGGCTGTGGCGAACAATTTCCTGCGGGGGGAGGCAACAGGCGAACTATGTTTCATGTCGATACCTGCAATTCTTCTCTATGTATTCGGCATGAGTCGGCATCTTGGCGACAACCTTGGTCAGGTAGTCGTCGATGTTTCCCATGTAATCCTCAATCTGTTGCGGGGTCAGCACCTTGGCGATGCCGTGACAATCCCGCGGCACGATGTTCTGACCCAGAAATACCTGCACCCAACTGGCCGACGTGAACAGCTCCAGATCGTTGCGATAGAATCGTCCGTGACCTTGCCACAGTTCGATCTTGTCCTTGAGTGAATCCGGGATGGACATGTTCGCGCAATAGCGCCAGAACTCGGTATCGTCCCGTTGATTGGCGTGATAGTGCAAGATCAGGAAATCGCGTATCGTGTCGTAGTCGAAATGCGTACGGGCGTTATATTCGTCGATGTCCCTTCGCGTGAATTCCCGCGTCGGGAACAGGTCGATCAGACGACTCACCCCGGCCTGCACGAGGTGGATGCTTGTACTTTCCAGCGGCTCCATGAAGCCGCTTGACAGACCCAGGGCTATACAATTCTTTTTCCAGAAACTAGCGCGTTTGCCGGTCCGGAAGCGCAGTTGCCGAGGTTCGGTCGTCGGCGCGGCGTCGAGATTCGCGAGCAGCATGTCCGCGGCGTCCTGATCGGAAACATAATCGCTGCAATAGACGTGGCCGTTGCCGATGCGATGCTGCAACGGAATGCGCCATTGCCATCCCGCCGAAAGCGCCGTCGCTCTGGTATAGGGCGCAAGTTCGGCGGCGTTCTCGCATTGGACGGCGACCGCGCTGTCCGCCGGCAGCCAGTGAGACCAGTCTTCGTGTTCGACGCCAAGGGTCTCACCGATCAGCAGGCCGCGGAACCCGGAACAATCGAGAAAGATTTCTCCGGAGACCTGTCGGCCGTCCTGCAGGGTCAAGCTGGAAACGTGCCCGTTGTCCGGATTGACCGCCACGTTTTCAATGATGCCTTCGGTGCGGACAACGCCCTGTTTTTCCGCGACTTCACGCAGCAGCCGGGCAACCAGCGCGGCGTCGAAATGAAATGCGTATCCGATTCCGTAGATTCCGGTATTGCCGAGTTTTTCTATGGGGGAAAACTTGTTGGCGCCGGCAACCCGCGCATTGAACGAATAGCGGGCAAACTCCTTGTCCAGGTTCAATTCGCGGCTGCGAAGCCAGACCTGATGGAAGTCCAGTATGCCGAGCCGCCGTCCGGTATCGCCAAAGGTATGGATGTAAGAGTCGCCGTTCCGCCCCCAGTTCACGAACTCGATACCGAGCTTGTAGCTGCCGTTGACCCGGGCCAGAAATTCGTGCTCGGGGATGCCGAGCGCGTCGCAGATATAGCGAATCTGGGGAATTGTCGCTTCGCCGACGCCGATAATGCCGATCCGTTCCGATTCGACGAGTTCGATTCGCAGGCGGGGTCCGGCGATGCGGGAGAGCAATGCCGCAGCCATCCAGCCCGCGGTGCCGCCGCCGACCACTACCGCTTTCTCGATCATTTGACCGGGCAAATCATCCCCCTGCGATAAAGGCTCCGGGGACAAGAGAAGCCTTGCGGGTTACCAACTCATCCTAGAAAAAGCGATAGGATACGCCAAGCAGATAAGTTGTCCCGAAAGTCTGGTATTCGACCGGCAGGCCGGTAGTCACATCCAGCGATTGCTGCCTCTCGTCGGTCAGATTGAGTACTTGCAGATTGACGTTCAGCCCTTCGAGCGTCCCGGACTGGAACTCGTAGCCGATTTGCGCATCGACAATGGTCTCCTCATCGACGTCCCGGCCCGTTCGAGCACCGCCGAATCCGGCGACTTCGCCCACGTAGCCGTCGCGATAGCGGTAATTGATCCGTGCCGAGAAGCCGTAATTCTCGTAGAACCCGGTTATCGAGTAGATGTTCTTTGACAAACCCGGAAGCGGCGAATCGCTGCCCGGCCCGTTCGGGGCGATGCTGCTGTCGTTCTTCGTATAGTTGGCGACGATGCCGAAACCCTCGAGCGCGTCGGCTACCATGCCAAGCCCGACCGAGGCGGCCAGCTCGTAACCGTCAATCGTCCCGCCTTCGCCATTGGCGGGGGAATTCGTGACGCCGATGATCACATCGGTCGGCACACCGCTGTTGTTCGGGTGTCCGCTGAAGTCATACAAGGCTTTCCGATTGTAGATATAGGTCTTCAGATCCTTGTAGAAATAGGCCGCTGCCAAATAACTGCTGGGATCCTCGGCGAAATAGTATTCCCAGGACAAATCCAGATTGTCCGAAACCCAGGGCTTCAAGCGCGTGTTCCCGCCATCGCGCGACCAGGGACCGAGTTCGTCGTATGCCTGCAACTCGCCGGCCTGGGCGATGCGCGCATTGATATCGGCCTGAGTGAACTGTTCCGCCTTGCCGCCGTCGACCCGGAAATAGGCGGTTGCCTTCATTTCGTCCATGCGCGGACGCGCCAGATTGCGCGACAGCGCGAAACGGACGATCTGGTTTTCCGTGATTCCGAAGTTCAGATTCATGCTGGGCAGCCACTCATCGTCGCTGTCCGCGCCTGCCGCCGGATAGGTCACCAGACCGGCGCCCGCGCCCGAAGCGTCAATGCCGGAAGAAGACTGGTCCCAGGGCTGGAAGGCCAGACCGATGTTGCCGGTCAGCGGAATGTCTCCCACCGCGGCGTCAATATTGAGCTTCGCATACCAGGTGCTCACTTCCTCGCTGACATTCCAGGCCTTGGCAAAAATATCGTCGTACAGGTATTCGCCCTGCTGGATCGCCCCGGCGAACTGCGCGGCATATGGATCGTAGGCAATGATCGAGGTGTTCGCGCCGAACATGCCGAAGCTCATGTCCGCGACACCGGCCAGACCCTGGGGCAATGGCGCGGCCCTGGCAAGTTCTCCGCCTTCGCTGACGCCGCTCGTTATCACGCCCTCATTGGAAACGCGCGATTTTTCGCGCTCGGTGCGGTTGAATCCGAACTGGACCGTATCGAAAATGCCCAGGTCCAGGCTGCGCTCGGCTTCAAAGCGCAAAGCGTTGATCTCGTCCTCGACATCGAAAACCTTGTTGTAGCCGAACTGGCCGGCGGGCTGAAACGGCGCAAGCGCGTTCGGATCGCCCCAGCCGAAGGGACTGGTCAGATGGAACGCGGGCGCGCCGCCGCCGTAATCCACATTGCTGTAGTCGTTCTGCACACTCCAGCGCGTGCCCTGGTCGGAGGTGCGGAAGCCGACCACATCCGAAACGACGTTGCCGTCCGCGTCAAGCAGGGCGCCGTTGGATTCGAATTCCGCGGTATCCGAACGAACGACCGTGGAGTTGGAAACATCCGCCCGGACAGTCCAGTCATCCGTGAGCCGGTACTCGATATTCAGACCGAGGGAGTCGCTGTCCGCATCGCGCAGAAACAGGTTGTTTTCGGTGGCTATGGTACCGTTGATCACGCCTTCGGTCACGATTCCGCCAGCCGCGGACACGGTCTCGATGGGGCCGTAGGTATTCATCACCAGGCCGTGCTTGACCTGGGATTCCACGAAATCGCTGATGAACGCATCGAATTCGATGCTGAGATTCTCACTGGGCTGCAAATCCAGCGCCACGACGAAGCTGTCGCGCTCCAGTTCGGCCGCGCGCGCCCAGACCCGGCCGCCCCCGACCGCGGTGTTGCCCTGGGAGTCGCTGTTGTAATAACCCCAGGCGTTGTTGTTCTTGCCGTAGTTGGGGCTGGTGATCGACGCCACTCCTATCACGAGGCCGATGGTGTCGTCGGCGAATTGATCGATGTAGGTCGCGCTCCAGCGTTCGCCGGCATTGTCGACAGTCGACGCCAGATCATACTCCGGACTTTCGTATGCCGCATTGACCGAGAGCATGCGTTCTCCATATTCGAGCGGCCGAACCGTACGCAGGTCCACCGACCCGGACAGACCCTGACCGATCAGCGAAGCGTCCGGAGTCTTGTAAACGACAACCTGGGAAAGCAGTTCGGAAGGATACTGATCGAACTCTACGCCCCGGTTGTCTCCCACCGAAACCTGCTCGCGGCCGTTGAGCAGGCCGGTGGCGAAATCGGGCGACATGCCGCGGATATTGACGACCTGGCCGCGGCCATTCAGGCGGGCTACGGTAATTCCGGGCAGGCGACCGAGGCTTTCCGCGATGGATACGTCCGGCAGCTTGCCGATTTCTTCGGCTGAAATCGCTTCGATCACGGATGAGTTGTACCGCTTGGCGGCAATCGAATCCGTGAGACTGCGGCGTATCCCCGATACGACGATTTCCTCGATCGCCGGTTCCGCGCCGGCTCCGGCCTGCTGCGCCAGCGCGCCTGGCGCGGCCATGCCGCCCAGGGCCATGGACACGCCCAGGGCCAGACGATGTCTTGTATACCGTTTCGCTGCATTCATATTGTCTTCCTCCGGACTGCCGGCCCGATTTCACGCCGATCTGACGATACCCGGCCACAGCAAGCTGAATGTTCCGGCAACATTGCAATTTGATCGGGAATGATAGTCACCGGGAAAGTTTCACGACAACCGATTACATACGTATTCATTGAAATCCGGAGCAATTGGCGCGAATGTCGGACTACCTCCCGGATGGGAAGCACTCGCTATTGAACCGGCCGGATTCGTCAAGCACGGCAAGACTGCGCGCCTGATCGCCAAGCAGATCGACCGATCCGGTATTCGCGGCAAGGTCGAACCGGCAGCGTATTTGCTGGTCGCCGGCCGCGCGCGTGAATGCGACGCGCGATTCATCGGCGTGTTCGAGCGTGAAATCACCGGTATGCAGGGCCGGGAAACTGCGCCGCATCCCGATCAATCGACGAAAAACCGCCAGCGTGGAATCGCCATGCTCGCGCTGCCGGGACACGGCCAGCGCAAGGTGGCTGTCCGGTATCGGCATCCAGGGCTCATTCGCGGAAAACCCCGCGTAGCGCATCTCATTGTCCCAGACCATCGGCGTTCTCGCCCCATCCCGCCCCAGGGTATGCGGCCAATTGGCGATCGCTTCCGGATCCCGTAACCGGTCGAAAGGCACATCCGCCTGCGGCAGCCCAAGTTCCTCGCCCTGGTAGACGAATACGTTGCCGCGCAGACAGAACATCAACATGGCCAGGAGTTTCGCTCTTGCTTCCGGCCCGCTGCCGTTTCGCCAACGAGTCGCCACCCGCGGCACGTCGTGATTCGAAAAAGCCCAGGACGGCCAGTCGTCCTCCCGCCAGTTCGCCACGAACCTTGCGAAATGTTCGCCGCTCAAGGAGTCGCAATTCAGAAAATCATAGCTGTAGGCGGAATTCAGGCACCGGTCTCCCCTCGTATAGGATTTCATCGTTTCCAGGGATTCCGGCCCGCCGATTTCCGCGACCGTGAATACATCGCCGTAGCCATCCGTCAAAGCGCGCAAAGCTTCGAGAAACCCGGGCATCTCCGGGTGGTTGGCGTTGAATCGGGGAATCTGCATGTAAACCGGCCGCGTTTCGTCCCTGAGGCGACCGGACGCCGGTGGATTGTCGCGCAATTGGAGATCGTGCATGCCGTAATTGATGGCGTCCAATCGAAATCCGTCAACGCCGCGGTCCAGCCAGAATTTCGCCACACCGAGCAGGGCTTCGCGCACTTCGGGATGATGCAGATTCAAATCCGGCTGCGAAGCGAGAAAATTGTGCAGATAGTATTGCTTTCGGCGCGTATCCCAAGTCCAGCACGGACAGGAAAATATGCCCTGCCAGTTGTTCGGCGGCGAACCGTCCTCGCGAGACTCGGCCCAGACATACCAGTCGGCCCTCGGATTGTCTCGGCTGCCGCGGCTTTCCTGAAACCAGGGATGGTCGATCGAAGTATGGGAATAGACCTGGTCGATAATGAGCTTCAGGCTCAGCTTGTGCGCTTTTTCCACCAGGCGATCGAAATCCGCCATGGTTCCGAAACTGGCGTCGATGGCGCGGTAATCCGAAATGTCGTAGCCGAAATCCCGCATGGGAGAGCGGAAGAACGGGGAAATCCAGATTCCGTCGACGCCAAGATCCGCCACATGATCCAGGCGCCGCGCAATGCCGACGAGATCGCCCACGCCGTCGCCAGTGGAATCGGCGAAACTGCGAGGGTAGATCTGATAGATCACGGCGCCGCGCCACCAGGGCGGCGATTGCCTGCTATGCTGAACGTCCAACCGTCACCAGCTCGTATGCAATGCATTGGCGGAATCGGGCGGACGAGTAGCTCGAAGCCCGTGTTCACGAACTCGCGCTATTCTTTCAATCGTTTTGGGAGGCGGCAACGGACTGCAATCGTATTCATCGGCGGCGGGCTTGCGGTATCGGGCGGATCAGGACACGTCCTGCTTCCAGCGCCTGACCAGATCGGTTTCGATGCCGAACAGGTCCAGAATTCGACCGACGTGATGATCGACGAGTTCCTCCACCGATTGCGGCCGGATGTAATGCGCGGGCATCGGCGGCGCGAGCACGGCGCCGAGGCGGGCGGCCTTGAGCATGATCTCGCAATGCCCGGCATGCAGCGGCGTTTCCCGCGGAGCCAGCACGAGCAGGCGGCATTCCTTGAGCGTGACGTCGGCCGCCCGGCTGATGAGCGAGCCGGTGTGGCAATTGGCGATGGACGACAGTGTGCGGATCGAACACGGAGCGATGATCATGCCGTCGGTGCGGAAGGAACCGCTGGCAATGTTCGCGGCGAGATCCTTGTTCGAAGAATGATGATCCGCAAGCGCCTTGACCTCGTCAAAGCCGTAGTCCGTCTCGAGCGACAGATTGAGCCTGGCGGCGTCGGTCGCAACCAGATGGGTTTCGACATTGGGAAGCTCGCACAATGCCTGCAACAGGCGAACGCCGTAGATTACGCCGCTCGCGCCCGACATGCCGACGACGATTCGCATTGTCCGCTTCCCGTTCCGGAAAAGCGGCATTCTTGCACCACCCGCCCGCACTGGCAACCGCGGGCGCTCCTTTCAAGGGCATCGGCCGCGAACTGGTCGAATGGGATTTGCGTTTTCCGGCAATCCTTGCGCGTGTATGTGGTGCCGAAGGCCGGACTTGAACCGGCACGGCCGTGGGCCACTACCCCCTCAAGATAGCGTGTCTACCAATTCCACCACTTCGGCATTTGAAACTCAGTTGTCGCTCCCCGGAACTTGCGGCGCGTCGTCCGGGACGGGTTCGTCGATCTGCGGCAGCGCATCGTCCGGGGCGGCCGGAACCAGGTCCAGCGCCGGCAACATGTCGTCGGCGAGGTCCACGTCGAGTTGCGGCAACTCATCGGCCGCCGCGGACTGTTCGAGCACGGACTGCTCAAGCAACTAGAGAACAAATAAAGTGTCCGGTTGTACATTTCCCGATCTGGAGTTGGATTGGGAGTCTGCATGGGCTTGGCAAAGCGGAGAGAGGATCGGAGGCTGATGTTGTTCGAGGATACGTATTCGATGTGGACGGAACGTTGTCTGACGCAGGCGCAGGCGGCGGAGATGCTCGGTGTTTGCGAGCGGACGTTCCGGCGCCGGGTGGACAGGTACCGGGAGGAAGAGGTGGAGGGAGGCGGCGTCGAAGCGCTGCGGGACCGCCGCCTCGCGCGCGCCTCGCACCGCGCGGCGCCGGTCGACGAGGTGATGCGGATGGTGGACGAGTACCGCACGCAATATGCCGGCTGGAACGTGCGGCATTACTACACCCGGTACCGGCGGGGCGGCGGGACGCGCAGCTGCAACCGGGTGCGGACGAAGCTCCAGGAAGCGGGCGCGGTGCCGCGGGGCAAGGGCCGGGGCAAGCACCGCAAGCGCCGCGAGCCGTCGCCCTGCGCCGGAATGATGCCGCATCAGGACGGCGGCACGCACGAATGGACGCCAGGGGTGAAGTGGGACTTGATCGTGATGATGGACGACGCCACCAACGAGCACTACTCGATGTTCTTCCGCGGGGAGGAAGGCGTCTGGAGCAGTTTCCGGGGCATGCGCGACGTGATCGAGTCCCGGGGGCTTTGCTGCTCGCTGTACACCGACCGGGCCTCGCACTACTGGCTGACGCCGGAGGCGGGCGGCAAGGTGGACAAGGACCGGCTGACGCAGTTCGGGCGGGCAATGGTGCGCGACCTGGGCATCTCCATGATCCCGGCTTACTCGCCGGAGGCGCGGGGCCGTTCCGAGCGGGCGTTCCGGACGCACCAGGACCGGCTGGTGAAAGAGTTGGCGCAGGCCGGGATCGTGGAGATGGAAGCGGCGAACCGGTATTTGCGGGAGACCTGTCTGCCGGCTTTCAACGCGGAGTTCGCCCGGTCGCCGAAGGAGGATCTGCCGGCATTCGTGCCGCTGGGATCGGACACCGATCTGGACGCGATCCTGTGCGAGCTGCACGAACGGACCGTGGGCCGGGACAACTGCGTCCGTTTCGCGGGGATGACGCTGCGGTTGCCGTCGGATCGGCATCGACCGCATTACTTCAAGGTGCGGGTGAAGGTCCGTCGGCACATGGACGGCAGGCTGTCGGTATGGCATGGCCTCCGGTTGCTGGGGCGTTACGCCGCGGACGGACAACCCATCGCGGAGACGTTGGCCGATGCGGCCTGAACGAAGCGCAGTGCCCGCGGCGAACCAGAAACTTATGCCCGGAAACCGGACAGTTTACTTGTTCTAAAACCGGACACATTTATTTGTTTACAACAGAATTCGACATCCGGCGGAACCGGGCCTCACCCAAGTACATCCTTGCCGCCGTCATCCATTTTTTCCGGGCGGGTCCAGTATGCGTATTGGGGCGTCCAATCGTCGAAGCCGATGCCTGCCATCGCCAGCAGATTCCAGGTCGAACAATAGAGGTCGCCGGGGCCGAAAATGCTTGAGTTAAGGCGGATGATCCTGTCGCCTTCGCGTTTGTAGGTCACCACGCCCGGATAGTTGTCGCCGCCTTCGCTTACGGTTTGTTCCTTTATGTAGTCCCCGCCGCCATGCGAGGCGAGCCGGAAGCGCCAGCCGCGGCTGTTCGCCATGCGCCGCTGCAATTCCGGCGCGTCTTTCGATACGAGCGCGACCGCCATGGCCGATTCGAGATGCGACAGGATGCCGTTCAGGCCGTCCGCCCACATCGTGCAATAGCGGCAGCCCTGCCCCATGTTGTGGATCAGCAGCAACTTGTCCCGCCCCCCGAACAGTTCGAGCAAGGTGACTTCGCCCTGCTCGGTGGAAAAGCCGTAATTGGGAACCTCGTCCCCGGAGTTGCTTCGCTGCAGACTCTCAAGTTCCCCGATGAGATCGAATATCTGCCTCTGAAGCTCTGCGATGCGTTCGCTTGACATGATTTGCGTCTCTCCCGCATATGGACTTTCGTGGGTTGCGATTATGGTTGCTTTGGGAAACTGCCGTCAACGCCAACCTGCCCCGACTTTTCTTGTGATCCGGCGATGCCGACCGCCGATTCGCCAAAGCTTCATTAACTGGAAATTGCCTGCTTTCAGGGCGTGTTAACACTGCCGCGGTGCCTCGACGATGAGCACGAAGACAATGAACCCGAGGAAGATTACGTCGAGTTTCTCGAATCGGGAAAAGATCCTGCGGAAGCCCTTCAGGCGCCGGAAGAGCCGTTCGATCTCATTGCGCCGCTCCGCCTTCTCTTCCGGCCCGTCCTTGTCCAGCAACTTGCGCTTGCCGCGCTTCATCGCAATCCGCCAATCCACCTTTCGTTCCCGGTTCTCTTCGCGCTTGCCCACACCCGCGTAGCCGGCATCGGGATCGGCATCTCCCGGCTGAAACGCTGCTTCGGCCTTGGACGCTGGCGCGGTTGCGGCTCGGATAATCCGCCGAAAGCGCCGGAAAACGAACAGTCCGGTACCGGAACCGCCCGTCGGGGGCCGGGTTCGGCCCGGGCATTGATCGATTCATTACCAAACCGCCGGATCACGCCGAAAACCGCGCAAGACCGCGCCGGATCAAGGGAAAACCATCCATCCGGCACCCAACCGCCGCGAATCGGGCGGAACCCGCGAACAGAAGATCGAGCAAGAAACAGAGTTTATGGACAAGAATTAAATTAAGAATAACCAGAAAGCTACGCCAATAATAACAAGAACAATCCAGCGGTGTAGCTTTAAGAGGTTGCTTCCAACCTTCTTCATGCCCGCAACAATTCTTGCGGCACCTGGTCCCCACTTTCGCAGTTTATGGGGTTCCGTAGAGTAGTAACGGGTCGGTCCTGCAGTTTCATTTAACTTTCTGTTTGGCTGAAGCATTTGCCACTCGCGCCGAGATGATAGTTTATGTGCTTTTTTGACGTTGTTCGACACCTGCTGAGCAGAATCGGTATCGCGGTCACCGATAGGGTTTATCGTATCGGAAAATTTGCTGATGTCGTCGTCTGGCGCGGCCGGCCAAGTCTCCAGGTTCGGCGAATCTAGTACTGCTTGGATCAATTTTTCACCACCTCCCATATAAGTGGTATTTAAATCGATGCCCGTCGTTATCCACCAACTAAAATCATCGCACCAAACAAGATTTGCCGTTTGATCCCAACCTTCGAAAAATGCTATATCGATTTCCGACAATGACGCACGGAAAATTTTCCATTCTCGATACTTGGTGTCAATGACCGCTGTGTCAGGAACGTATTTTCGGTAATTTCCTCCAAACCCTGGCCAGACTCCCAGCCAGCATTTGCTGCTATTGGAATGTCGAAAGAGGAGGTCACGCAAAGGCTTGCTAACATTTGGGGGCATCGTGCCTTCATCAGGAGGGAAAATCGGGTTTCCATGAACATTTGGCGCAGAGATGTTGTCCCATTGCATCAGTGCATGGGGCTTCGCTCCGGTGTAGTGTGCGATTTCGGTCCAACAAAGTGCTATGCGATGTTCAGGGTCATTCCGCCATGCGGGATGAAAGATCCTCACATATCGCTGGAATCCTTCAGGAACAAGCGAAATAACGCTATGCGATCTAAATGGCGCCATACGCTCGAAATAGCGCATGACGCCTTGAACATTATGGACCGGAGTTAGCAAGTCAGTCTCGTAGGCGCAGAGGCATAAAGACCCGGATGGGGGGAAAAATCACCTACTACGGAACCTTCGATATACAGCGCCAATCGAGTACGGTAGATGCCATTCACGCAAGGTGTAGTTGCCACCTTTCTTCTATTTTGACTAATTGACATGGAATATCCAGGGGAAACAAAAGTGCCGATTTCTTTTGCATATCCCAATGTACCAACTCGTCTCCAATAAACCCACCACCCTAGATAAGTCCACTTTTGCAGATAAGCAATTCTCTCGAAAGTAAGGGTTTGTGTGGGCCCAAAGATGTAGGTGCAGTTTACTTGCCCCTTACCAACAATTTCTGTCGAATCTGTTTCCGAAACGTGGGCATTATTAGCTTTAGTATTGGGGCAATCTATTTCAGCAGCTATGATTGTTTCTATATTCTGCTTGAGACTAACCGATCCTCCCCTCTGACTCGTTCCAAGGATTGTTCCTTGATTTGTATCCGAATTGGCTCCGTTAGATCCTACTCCAAAACTAAAATTCGAGTCAGCCCCCGCATCCGGAAGGTTGAGTCTTGGACCTTCGTAAAGTTCGAAAACTCGTTCTAAATCATCGATCGAGTGTATTCGATCTCCCGTTTTACGCAGATCATAATTGACTGTATTAATCACTTCTTCAAGTTGTTCTACTGATACATCTTGCGAAAGCTTCGCTGACTCAATATGCAAGTAGCCATCATGTACGAACATGGCTGACATGACTTCGCGAACGAAATTTGCGCCTTCAATGTCTTCAATAACAAGCGTCGTTTCATTCAGCATATCTAATCCATCCACCTGCCAAGCCGTAGACAAGTCTCGTTCCTCAAGAGACAGACTATCCAAACCTGCGAAATTGTCGAATCTCATTGGATTATTGTCAATCCGAACGTGTACCCCTGAAGATAGCTGCCCGAACCCGGAAGGAACCGTGCCGGTCAAAGTGTTGTTACTCAATATAACCCGACGCAGGGTGCCAATTTGTGTCAGTTCCTGCGGGACAGGTCCCGTTAGTTGGTTATGGTGCAGCCCCAACGATTCAAGTGATCGCAAGTCTCCCAATGTGTCTGGTATATTTCCCCACAATTGGTTGTTGGAAAGATCCAGACGCTTCAGTGTCTGTAGTGATCCGATCGACCAAGGTATCTCGCCCGAAAGTTCGTTCCCGGTCAACAGCAGGCTCTCCAAGCTGGCGATTTCACCAAAGGACTCGGGAATGCTGCCCCAGATGTTGTTCCATCTGAGGTCAAACACTTCAAGTTCGCCCAAGTCTTCCAGACCGTCCGGCAGTTGTCCGACCAGATTGTTGTCGGGCAGTTCAATCTTGATGACGCGACCGTCACGAGTGACGACGCCATGCCATTCATACAGGGGAGCTTCGCTTAGCCATCCGTCGGCGTTGTCCCACTGATCGCCCGATAAAGCGTCATAAAGTAACACCAGAGTGTCTCGCTCGGAGGCATACGAAAAACATGAGAATGTGGCGGCAACAACTGCTCCAATAAATGATTTCTTCATGACCATCTCATTCTTCCAAAAATGCCTCTGCTACTCCCGATAACTAAAACTATCAGGAGCAGCAAGAGTAGTTTGTCCGTAACTGGCAGTCAAACAAAATCTGTGAATTTCTTTTTGTCTTAACTTGTTCTTGTCCACAAAGTCGATCTTTTGTTTGCGGATTCCTCCCGATTCGCGGCGATCAAGTGCCGAAGGGGCGGTTTTTCCTTGATCCGGCGCGGGTTTGCATCGTTTTCGGCGTGATCCGGGCCATGCCGGGGCCGAAGCCGGTCTCCGGCAGACGGTTCCGATACTGGACCGTTCGTTTTCCGCTGTTTTTGAGGGATTATCCGGGCCGCAGCCGCGCGATCCGCACCAGGTTGTGCACGAAGACGGCGGAATGCACCCAGGCCTTGAAGCGCGCCGGGCCGCGGCAGCGTCCGAGACCGAAGCAGCGCTTCAGCCACGAGATGCCCGCCTCGACGCTGGCGCGGAAGCGCCGGAGCCGGTCGAAGATCCACGGCGAGGGCGCCATGTCTTCCGCCTTCGGCCCCCGCTTCCTGCTGAACACCGCGTGTTCCACGTCCATCTCTTTGGCGTCTTGCAGATTCTCCCGGGAAGCGTGGTCGCCGTCGAAGGCGGCATGGGTCGGGGGTTTGCCGTACTGCGCGCAATGCCGCTCCAGCATCGGCAGGCAGCGGGCGCTGTCCGCCGGATTGCCGGACTCCACGACGACACGTCCAGCACCAGGCCGCTTCGGCCCGTGGCCAGATTGATCTTGTGGCCGTACAGCGTTTCCCGCCCGCCCTTGCGGATAATATCCGTATGCGGCTCGAACAGGCTGACGATCTTCTTCGCGACCGGCACGTCCTCATCTCAGCAGAACGCGGCGCGCGGCCTGGACGACCACCGCCTCCAACAAGCCGGAGTAATGCTCGGCGCATGCCAGCCAGTGCGTGGACCAGGGCGCCCCCGATTCCGTCACCGCCGGTCGCGCCGCGTCCAGATCGCCGAGCGTATTGGCGGCGGTCCGCAACAACTCCCGGTACAGTTTGGCCCGCGCTTCCTTTCCTCGTTGCGTCCGAATCGCCGGACAGCGCCTTTTGGCGGCGCGGCAACGGTCGCGGCAGGGAACCGCTGCCTTGCCCAGTCGCTTCCATGCATCCACCAGCAAGTCCGCCAGCACACGGACGCCGTCGTACAACAGGCGGCTGTCCGATGGGGCCAGAATGTGCGTTTCGGTCACCGTGCTGTCGACGCGCGCCTGCTCCCCCGTTTCCACCCCGGCCGCTTGCGCCGCCTGCGGCAGCGGGCGGTTGACGCGCTCCCAGGTCTCCGCCGACACCGCGTCGACCGCGGACTGCAAAGCGGACTTCTTCAGCGGGTTCAACGGGTCCATGCGGGCGAAACGGCATACCGGCAGCGAGTCCCGCAGGGCGAACGCCAAACCGCGCCAGGCCTCGCCGCACAGGTGTTTGAGCACGGCGCAACGCATAATCGATTCGCAACTCAATCCGCAACGGCTCCGCGCATCCCGGGCGCTGAGGTCGGCGGCCACTTCGTTCAGCAGTTCAGGATGCGCGTCGAGCCAGCCCGAAATCGACTCCAACTCCTCGCCCAGGGGGTGGTCGACGGGCTCCGGTCCGCATAGACTCATCTGTGTCGTGCGCTTCAGCCGCATGGCAACCCTCCCGGTGTTTTGGCGTGTCTTCGTGTTGCTTTGTAAAAAACACCACAAAGATACCCAAAACGTGCCTCCACAGGACACCTACTGTTCTTCCGTCCCTTGCTTTGTCCGCCTCGACCCTGAAACCATCGTCCCCGCCCGAAACTATTTTTGCCGATTTCTAGGTTGTTCCGGGAAACTGTGTCTAGACTGCAGTCGCGAGAGATCACTACATTCAAGGAACCACGACATGGAAACCATTTTTACGCTGTTGAAGGACAACGCGCTCGTCGCAGTCATGTTTTTGATCACCGCGCTGTACCTAGGCGGGGACAACCAGGTCATTCGCACCGATATGGCCGCGATTCGCGCCGATATAACCGCGATTCGCACCGAGATAGCCGCGAACAACGAGGCGATCCGGATCGAAATGGCCGAAGAATTCAGGGCAGTCCGAGCCGAGATGGCGGAAGAATTCAAGGCCGTGCGCGCGGAAATCGCCAACACCAACGAAAGACTGGCACGGATGGAAACCCGGCTGGACAGCATCGAAGACAGACTCTACATGGAAACCGCCCGTCAGCCCATGTAATCCGCGCGTTTGAATTTGGTGCCGAAGGCCGGACTTGAACCGGCACGGCCGTGGGCCACTACCCCCTCAAGATAGCGTGTCTACCAATTCCACCACTTCGGCATTTGAA
>JANQSV010000047.1 GCA_028279115.1 Pseudomonadales bacterium | reverse complement strand
GCCTCCCACCTGCTGGTGACTAGCGGCCAGGATACCGGCACCGGCCGTCTGACGGCCGTGGCGCAACAGGAGCTCTGCGTGGGCGTGGGCTGGCTGCCCCTGCCGGGCGTGACACTGCGACAAGCAAAGGCATCAGCCGTCTTCCTCAACTCGACCGCAGGGCGGCTGCAACTGCTGCGCAATCCCGGAAGGAAACTGGAGTTTCCCCAGTACAGACCGGCGGGCCTGAAAACCATCCGCCTGCCTGATCTCTCCAACAGCGGCCTCGTGGACAAACTAGCCCGATGCTGGGAGGCCACCGCCGAAACCGAGGTTCCCCAATTCCGCGACGGCGAATGCGAAGTGCGCCGCCTCTGGGACGAAGCCGTGGCCGAGGCGATGGGGTGGGACGCCGCCGAGCTCACGCGGCTGCGGCTGCGGCTGCTGCTGCATCGGGAACCCCATGTGCGCGGCCTCGGCTACGGGCAGCACGCCGACGAAGTGGAAGTCGATCCCGCCGTCCGCGAGCGTTTCACGGAACTCGCCGACCGCTGGTACATGGAGACTTGTCTTATGTCCAACTCGGACCGTGCGGCCGCCCACCCGGACCACATGGAAATCATCGGCATGGGCGAGCCGGTGGTGCCTCTGATACTGGAACGGATGCAGGACGGGAGGGGGCACTGGGACTTTGCGTTGGGGAAGATTACAGGGGCAAATCCCGTGAAACGGGCCGACTGGGGCAATATCGCCGCGATCCACGCTTCTTGGCTGGAATGGGGCGAAGCCAATGGATATATCTAGCTGGGCAGATGTTCTTGCCCAAATATTTCCGGGGTTATCCAAAGATGGCTATGAAATTGTGGGAGAACCCTCAGTCCGATATAACTGCATCGCTTATGCGGCGGGTGATGACAGCGATTGGTGGACTTTTACGGATGGGCGCTACTGGCCCGATTACGCCACGCGCACAGACCGCATGGATAGCCTCATTGAAGTATTCGTTGGTTTAGGCTATCAGCAATGCCAGGACAGCAGTCTTGAGAGCGGCTTTGAAAAAAAGGTAAAGGCTTGCGGTTCACCGGCTGTGATTCTCATTCTGCCAATGAGATTCTGCGACTCCGCTTCGCTGCGCGCAGAATGACGGCGGGGAAAACTGTCTTCCTGATTCTTGCGCTGCTTCTTGCCTCTCCTGCGCTTTGGGCCCAATCAACCCAGTCGATCATTCGCTGCGACAGCATCCAGCATCCGGTAGTCGCCGGCGGCGGCATGGTGGTAAGCCAGAACGAGGCGGCGAGTGAAGTCGGCCGGCAGATTCTGCTCGATGGCGGCAATGCCGTGGACGCTGCCGTCGCCATGGGTTTCGCGCTCGCGGAGGCCTTGACTGTCATGGCAGCCTACCCGAGCAGCATGGCGGCCTACGCCAAGCCTGACGGATCGGCCTATGCCGCCGGCGAGACGCTGATTCAGCCCGATCTCGCCTGGTCATTGCGGGAGATCAGCGATCACGGGGCGGAAGCCTTCTATCGCGGCGCCATCGCCGAAAAGTTCTACAGCCACATGGAACAGGATAACGGCCTGATCGGCGCCGAAGACCTGGCGAACTATCGTGTGCGGGAAAGGCAAGCCATCGCCACGGATTATCGCGGCTATCGCGTCGTGACCATGCCGCCGAGCAGCGTCGGCGGACTTGCCCTGTTGCAGATGCTCAATGTGCTCGGCCACTACGATATGGCGCGGCTACCCCAAGGTTCGACCGCGAGCCTGCATATGCTCGCGGAAATGATGAAGCTTGGCAACGCCAACCGGCGCGAAGGCATCGGCGATACCGACTTCGTCGAAGTGCCGATTGCGGGCATTCTCGGCGAATCCACAACGTCATCCTGCAACTCATCGTCAATACCGTGGACTATGGCATGAACATCGCCGAAGCGACTCATGCGCCGCGCATCTATCAGGCTTGGCGGGAGCCCGAACTCGGCGTCGAACGCGGTGTGAGCGCCGACAGCCTGCGCCTGCTCGAAGCCATGGGCCATGAAATCGAGGTCCAGCAGACCATGGGCAGCACGCAATCGATCATGCTGCGCGAAGGCCTGCTATACGGCGCCGCCGATCCGCGCCGCCCCGGCGCCGCAGCGCTGGGGATCGACTGACCCGGGTTATTGCATCGGCGAATAGTCGGTGGCCACCATGAACTTGCGTTCGATGCCGGCGAGAATCTGGCCGTTGGCGTTGGAGGCTTCGGCGACTTCCGCCCATTCGGGGTCCTGGATGAAGGCGTCCCAGGACGCATCGGCGGCTTCCTGGCTGTCGTGGGCGATGATGTAGACCAGGGTGTCGTCGCGCTCTTCTTCGCTGATCGGCGTCCAGTAGCCGATGTTTTCCATGCCGTGCTTTTCGAAGATGCGCAAGGTGTGATCGCGGAAGCGGGCATTCAGGTTGTCGAGATTGCCCGGCGTGGACGTGTAGATGCGCAATTCGTACAACTTGCCGCTCTGGGCGGAACTGACGGCGAACATGTCGGCGCCGACGGCCATGGAAAGTAGAGAAATTCCTGCTATTTTCAGATAGTTGCTCACGATTTTCTCCTGCGTTATCGGGTTGGTGGGAAGAGCCTTGGCAGTATAGTCAAAGGCTGCGGGTTTTGTGAACAGATTCTGTGGCCGCGCGCGGAATGGCGCGGAGATGGGAAATCCGCCATCGTCCTGCCGCGCGAAGCGGAGCCGCGGAATCCACGGTTAGCTTTGGCTTCGCGGCTCTAGTAAAATTGTTCCGGTCTGAAGTCGGAAGGCGCCGGAAAAATGGAGAATCTCGTCAGTCAGGGAATGCCGCTCGCGCTGTTCGGCATCGGTATCG
>JANQSV010000039.1 GCA_028279115.1 Pseudomonadales bacterium | reverse complement strand
GAACTCCGCTTCGACGCCCTGCTCCTGGAATTCCGCGTACAAGTCTTCCGACTCGCTGATGGGCACCAGATCGTCGGCGTCGCCGTGGATCAGCAAGGTGGGCGGATCGCCGGCGTCCGCGTGCAGAATCGGAGATATCGACTCGGACAACTCGGGCGAAAAATCCAGCGCCGGGAAACGGTCGTTGGGACCGGTAATCGGTCGCAGATCCACCGGCGGGAAATAGGCGACCACCGCGGCAACGCCGTTGTCTCCCCGCATGACCGGATCGTTCGCCTGGGCATCGCCTGAATCGGCGTCGAGACCGATCATCAGCGACAGATGGCCGCCGGCGCTGCCGCCGGTGACGCCGAGCCGGTTCGGATCGAATCCATGCTCTTCGGCATGAAGCTTGATGTGGCGAATCGCGCGGCTGACGTCGGCATAGGCTTCCGGCACCTTGAAGCGCGGCGCGCTGCCGTGGTAGACCGGAATCATCGTGAAGCCCGCATCGAGCATGTCGCTGAAGAAACCTTCGGCGAGCGTTTCCGGGGGCGACCAGCGCGAGAACCAGCCGCCGCTCATCATGAAGGCGACCGCGGCGCCGTTCGGATTCTCGGGTCGGATCACGTCGTAGACGAGCGCCATGCCGTCCTTGTGGCCGTAGACCACGTCACGCATTATCTCGACATCGGCCAGAACGGTCTTTGTCAGTAACAGGCAGCCGATCAGAAGCACTGCCGAAACGATTCTTTGCATGATTTTTCTCCGGTTGATCCGGCGCCCGCTAATCTCGCAGCAGGTTGCCGGGTGAATATTGGTCGGTCAGCATGCGTCGGCTCATGTCCCAGTCGACCCGGGTCGACATGCGGGCTGGATATTCGAGCAGCGGAATGCCGTATTTTTCGACCTGGTCAGCCAGCCGCCGGGCCGCTCCGGTCAAATCCCCGCGGGGCGGCAATGCGCCGATCCTCGCGATGATGATGCGATTGCCCGAGGTCGGCAGCCTGAAGTTGTAGAACTCGTTCCACACCCGCTGGTAAGTGACCGATTCGTGGTCGTAAAGGCGGCTGGTGGAAAAGGTATTGGCGACGAGAACGCCGTCCGGGTTCAGGATCTGCTTGACCTCTTCGAGAAACTCGCGGGTAAGCAGATGTTCCGGAATATAGTCGCCCGTGAAGGCGTCGAGCACGATGTAGTCGTATTTCCTGCCTTCGAGGCCGGCGCGCTTGATGAACACCCTGGCGTCGTTGACGTAAACCCGCATGTTCGCGGTTTCCTCGAACAGGAAGTAGTCCTTCGCCACGCTCACCACCGCCGGGTCGATTTCGATCACGTCGATTTGCGCGTCGGGGAAGAGATCGCTGAAAGTCATCGGAATCGAGCCGCCGCCGAGCCCGGCGACGAGAATCGATTCAGGCTCCGGGGCCAGCAACAGCCCCGCGAAACTCATGCGCGTATAGCTGAAAACCAGGCGTTCGGGTTCGTCGAGATCGATGCAGGTCTGGTTGCGGTCGCCGCGATGCACGTTGAAGATCAGGCAGCGCCGCTGCCCGTTCTGCTCGACAGTGATGTCGCGATACAGCGAACGTTCCTGGTGGATGACCTCGCCCGCCGCCGGCGCCGTCAGCGCCAGCAACAACAGGCTGAGAATCAGTCTAGGTTTCATGGACGCGCACCCGCAAGCTGAGAGAACCGCGCATGTATCCGGCCACAAGGATTATAGCCGCCGCGATCAGCAAGGCGGTAACCGCGCCCCAGAGAATTCTGTTCACCTCGAACCAGAGCACGAAATAGAAGGAAGTCCCGAGTGTGCCCGCGGCGCTGCCGACGGTGGAGACGAAGAACAGCAGCCCGGCCATCTGCCCGCTATGCTCCTCTCTTTCCACCAGCAGCCGCACCGAATACGGCGAGATCATGCCGAGCAGGGTCGTCGGCACCGAAAACATGACGACCGAAGCCAGCAGGGAGCCATAGCGGGCATCTTCAACGGCCAGGAAGATCGGCCGCATGATGGCGTCCGCGAACAAGATGATCGGCAGCGAAAACAGTGCGGCGCTCACATAGAAACTCGCGAAAACCAGGGCGTTGGGATTGCGCATCGACAAGCGCCCCCCCAGCAGATAACCCAGCGCCAGGGCCAGCATGAATACGGTGATGATGCTGCCCCAGACCGACACCGAGCCGCCGAAATAAGGCGCCATGATGCGCGCGCCGAGCATCTCCACGGTCATGATGCAAAAGCCGCTGACGAAGGCCACCGAGGCCACGACAGGCCGGGGCAGCGGCGACGATGCAGCGGCTTTCACAATCAACGACCCCGGCCTGAAGCCAAGGACTTCAGAACGGCCAAGCCGGCATCGGGACTACTTCCTGCTCTATCGTCCCGAGGTTTTCCACCACGACTTCCACGACGTCCCCCACTTCCATGTTGCGCCGCATTCCCGGAACCACGGGCATTGCGCCGGTGTAGATCAGGTCGCCGGGCTTGAGCGTCATGTAGCGGGAGAGATAACTCACGAGCCGGGCCGGGTGATTGATCATCGTCGACGTCCGGCCCTCGGAGAGAAGCTCGCCGTTGACCCGCACGCTGATTTCGAGGTCGCTGTAATCGAGACCCCGCACGATCGTGTTGCCAATGCCCGCCCAGGTATCGGTCGCCTTGCCCACGAGCTTGAGCGGCCGAACGCCCCGATCGGATGCTACCCAGGAAAGTTCGGTCCAGTCGTTGCCCGCGGCGACGCCAAATATGTAATCGAGCGCTTCGCTCTCGGGAATGTGGCGGCCCTCGCGGCCGATGACGAGCACGAGTTCGCCCTCGGGAATCATCATCTCAACCTCGGGCGGCCTCTGGACCTGACCGCCGTCGCCGCTGAGCCCGGTTGAGGCCTTGTTGAAGTAGCGCGGATGCGGAACTTGCCTGGGCATGCCGTCGACGGGATGATAATTGGCCGCTGCAGCCAGCACCTTGCGGGCCGGTTGCTCCGGGTCAACCGGCAAGCCCAACTCGACGTCCGCAGCATCGAAGCTGCGTCCGGTCGGTGCGGCGCCGCCCGCCACCGGATCGCCGTCGAGCTCGCGCACCTGATCTCCTTCCAGCATGCCGAACGACCAGCCGTCCTCGTGCTGGAAGCGCACATAAGCGCTCACGCCGTCGGGCTCGGGGAGCGCGGGACCGGAAACGGTCTGCCGCGTTACGCGCACGAGCTGATTGCTCACGATGCCGATGCCTTCGATCTCGACATCGACGACGTCGTCCTGCCAGAGCTGGCGCCGCGTGCCGGGAAGTTGAGGAGGAGCAACCGTCCCGGTGTGAATGATGTCGCCCCGCTTGAGCGTGATGTAATGGCTCAGCTTGCTGATGAGCGCGGCGGGATCGTTGCGGAAATCAGCGGTCGTGCCCTGGGCGGCGACTACGCCGTCGAGCCTGACGGTCAGCAGGAGATCGCTCAGATCGAGCCCCGTGACCACGTGGTCGCCCAGCGTGGCGAAGGTGTCGCCGGCTTTACAGAAGACGTGGCTCGGCTCCTCGATGCCCCGGCCTTCCCCGCACCAGTCGTTCTCGCTCCAGTCGTTGCTGACGGCCACTCCGAAAAGATGGTCCATCGCTTCGGACTCGGGGATGTGCCGGCCTTCACGCCCGATGATGAGCGCGAGTTCGCCCTCGAAGTTGAAGTTCGTGGCGCCGAAGGGAACCTCGACCGGGTCGCCGTTTCTGGCGAGCGAGGTGGTCGCCTTGCCGAACCAGGACGGATGCTCGACCTTGATCGGGTTGCCGTTCGGGTTGTTCGAGTTCCCCGCGACTCCGAACACGCGCGGCACCCTGTGGGGGTCCATGGGAATCTCGAGCTCCACGTCCCCCAGCGCGACCGCCCGGCCCGTCAGGCTTGCGCCGTCGTCGAAGACCGGGTCGCCATCGAGCACATTGATCGTCTGCCCGTCGAGGATGCCGCTATGGGTACCCGTGTCGTCCGTGAAGCGGACGTAACGGGTCACCCCCGGCTGGTCCGCCTCGTTCTGGGCGGCAACGGTATGGATTACGCTTTGCCCGGCAAGAATCACCAGGGGGACCAGCAGGAATTTTCCAAGACTTTGTTTGATTCGAATCAGTACTTGCATAATTTGTATGTTCCTGTGAAATTCTTGAGTTACGGTCGGATCCGGTGCAGCACGGAACCGCCGTCCGGAATCGGCCGGGCCGACGGTGGGCAACGACATTAACACAAGGTGATTTTCATGTTAAATCGACGCGAGTTTCTCCTCTCATCCCTGGCAGTCCCGCTCGTCTTGTCGAGCGGAGAATCCCGAGCCCAGACAGCGGCGCCGGGAAAGATGCTGCTGGCAATGCACCAGAACACTTCCCGCGCCGCCGGTTTTCGCGGCTCACTGGAAGGCTGGTCCCGCACGGGCATCGAGTACGTAGAACTCAACGATCAATTGCTCGACGGGTTTCTGGAAAACGACTCGTTAAGCGGCGCCCGGACTCTACTGGACGATCTTGGCCTTACCCCGGTCTGTGCCGCAACGGCCTTGCCGGATCTCTGGATTCCGGGACCCGCAAGAGAGACGTCGCTGGAAACATGGAGAATGCGCTGCGATCAGTTCGCGAGCCTCGGCCTCGACAATATCTATTCGCCGTCCATTACCAATCGTCCGGTTACCGCCGAAGACTTCGCGGCAACGCCCGAGGCCATTCGCGAAGCAGCGGTGATCGCAAGCGAGTATGGCCTCACTTGCATGATCGAGTTTCTTCGCACCTCGACGCATCTCGCCACACTCAGTTCCTCATTGAGCGTGACCCGCGCGGCGGATCATCCCAATATCAGGCCGATGATCGATTTTTTCCATTTCTGGTCCGGGCTTGGCAAGCTTGAAGAT
>JANQSV010000017.1 GCA_028279115.1 Pseudomonadales bacterium | reverse complement strand
GTCCGCTGCAGGCGGCCCGCCAGACGGCGACGGTTCGAAGCCGCGCATTCTGGCATTTGCGCGGCAATATGGATAGCATGCGCCTCTCCAACCCAGAGGAAGCAAGAATGAGAACTTTCCCGGCTACACTGGCCCTGTGCCTCATGACCGGCATCTGGCTGCCCGCCGCGCTGGCCCAGGAAGCTTTGAGCCTCGACAGCGAAGACTCGCGGATCGCCTATGCCATCGGTATGAACGTGGGCATGAACCTGGTTTCCCAAGGTTTGCTCGAAGACTTGGATTCCGAGATTTTCCTCGCGGGCGTGACCGATTCCTTCAACGGCGATTTCAGCATGACCATGGAGGAAATGTTCGCGGCGCTGGAGATTTTCCAGCAGCGCCAGCAGGAATTGATGGAACAGCAAGCGGTCGAAGCCCAGCGCAATGCCGCCGAGGCCTTGGCCGTCGGGCAGGAGTTTCTGACTCAAAACGGCGACCGCGATGAAGTCGCCACACTCGATTCGGGTCTGCAATACGAAGTTCTTGAAACCGGCCCCGGCGGCGATTCGCCTTCGGAGTCAGACGGCGTCGTCGCGCATTACCATGGCACCTTGATCGACGGCACGGTGTTCGACAGTTCGGTGGAGCGCGGCGAACCCGCCCAGTTCATGCTTTCCCAAGTGATTCCCGGCTGGACCGAGGCCCTGCAATTGATGAGCGTCGGCGACCGCTGGCGGCTTTTCATTCCCGCGGAAATGGCTTACGGCGAATCCTCCCCAACCCCGATGATTCCGCCCAACTCGGTGCTGATTTTCGATGTCGAGTTGCTGGAAATCGTCGAATAGCGCTTGCAAGGCTTGCATTCGACTGGTCCGTCAGCAGTCCCGGATTCAATAATGAAACACGCGGCTCTGATCGACGATCTGCTCGATTTTATCCGGCGCTCGCCTACGCCTTGGCACGCGGTGGACAATGTGTGCGGCTTGCTTGCGGAAGCGGGATTTACGCATCTGCGCGAAACCGACCGCTGGCCTTCGAAAGGCTGCGGGGCTGGCTTCGTCACGCGGGACGACGGCTCCCTGATCGCCTTTCGCGCCGGCCGGGGTTCATTGCTCGACGGGGGCATCCGGCTGGCGGGCGCGCATACCGACAGCCCCTGCCTGCGGATCCGGCCGCACCCGACCCGGCACAGTCAGGGCTATGCCCAGTTCAATGTCGAGACCTATGGCGGCGTACTTTTGCATTCTTGGTACGACCGCGATCTTTCCGTCGCCGGTCGCGTAACTGGCGCCAGAGCGGACGGGCAACTGGTTTCCACCTTGGTGGATTTCCGCGATCCCATAGCTTTCATTCCCAGTCTCGCCATCCATCTGGACCGGGAGGCCAACAAGGGCCGCAATATCAATCCGCAAACCGAATTGTCTCCCGTGGTGCTGCGACTTGGAGACGGTGAATCCTTCGATCTTGAGCAAGTCTTGCTCGACCGCATCAATGCCGGCGGCGATGGCTCCATCGCCAGGGTGCTGTCCTGGGATCTGCTGCTTTACGACACCCAGCCGCCGGCGCGAGTCGGCTTGCGCGGCGAATTCATCGCATCGGCCCGGCTCGACAATCTGTTGAGCGCCTACGTTGCCTTGCGGGCCTTGCTTGCGACCGATGACGAACACGCCTCGATGATCGTCTGCAACGACCACGAGGAAGTCGGCAGCGTATCCGCCTCGGGCGCCCAGGGAACCTTTCTGCGCACCGTGCTCGAACGGCTGATCGCGAACGAAGACTCCCGGGCCGACGCCTTTCCCAGGGTCGTCCAGCAATCGCTGATGCTTTCCATCGACAATTCCCATGGCGTACATCCGAATTTCGCCGACAAGCACGACGGCGAACACAGGCCGCTGCTGAACGGCGGACCGGTCGTGAAAAGCAACGCCAACCAGCGCTATGCCGGCGGCAGCGCCTCGGCGGCCCTGTTCCGGTCGCTTTGCGAGCGGACGGGCGTGCCATGCCAGTGGTTCGCCAATCGCGCCGACTTGGCCTGCGGCAGTACGATCGGACCCTTGACTGCGGCCGAGCTTGGCATCCCCGTGCTCGACATCGGCGTTCCGCAATTCGGCATGCATTCCATACGCGAACTCGCGGGCGCCGAAGACCCGGACCATCTGTTGACCTGCGTAAGCGCCTTTTTCAACCGGCTCGTTTGAGCGCACCCCGCCATCCTCATCGACCGGTTTGTTGCCGCCGCAGGCCGCGTATCAGGAATCGCATTGGATCAAGCGCCGCCGCGACGCCGCGGTCGAGTGGCGGGACCTCGCCATTGATGATGCTGGTGAGATATTCCGCCGCAAGCGGCGCACCGCACAATCCATGGGAACCGTGGGCAAGATTGACGTAAAGTCCGGGCAAATGGGCCGGGGGGTGATGTATTCTCGCTCTGGCGTTCCTGGCGAGCGGAGCGTAGAGCTTCCGGCATTCCGCCAAATCCGGCACCGCGCCGACTACCGGGGCGAAATCGGCGGACTGGCAGCGCGGGGCTTTCGCTCTGGAAAATTCTTCCCCGGCGAACTCCAGTTTGGGCTCGAACATTTTTTCCAGCAACGCCAGACATTCTTCGATGGATTCGCCGCCGCCGTCTTCGCTTTTCGCGTAACTCGCCGAAATGGAATGCCGGCCGCGCGCCGCCGGAAAGATGGCGCGACCGCCGTGAACAATGTGTCTGATGGCGCCGCTCGCCCGGTTTTCCGGGATAGAGACGACTTCGCCGGGAACACGAAGCAGCGGCAGTTCCCGCAACTGATCGAAATCGGCGGCGTCCGCCCCGCAAGCGATCACCACCGCGGGGAACGGCCTCGTGTTCAGGACTTCGCCGTTCGCCCGCAAATTCCAGCGACATTCAATCTGTTCAAAAGCTTCGACACTGACCCCGGTACGCAACTCGATGCAGGGATGATCGAGCCAGCACCGGCATAACTCCAAAGGGTCGAGCCAGCCGGCGGCGGAGCTGTGCCAGCCGTCCCCGGCAATCGGCAGGCCCGTCAAGTCGCGCAATTGTTGGCGGGATTGCCATTGCAACACTTCGTCCGGGTACTGTTCCGCCCGCGCAGCCGGATCGAGCTTCCGCCCCAACTCGCGCGGCTTCGGCAATTGCGCAAGACCACTGGGATGCCAGCCGAATCCTCTTGCGCGGGCCAAGCGGCCGAATTCCCTGGCTGAATATACGAATCCCAGCAGAAAGAAACGCGCCAGGGGATTTGCCTCGCCGAACGTGCGGCAATGCAGTGCGAGTTGGCCCAGGGTATTGACGCCATGCTCCAGACCGGCGGCGCGTTCGAATACGGTAACCCGCCAGTTTTTGCGCGCCAATTGCCGGGCCGTGGCGCTGCCAGCCACACCGGCGCCGATGACCGCGACCGTGTTGCCGCCCGAAACTCTCGGGGAATATCTGAACCAATCCGGTATTTCCCGCGCCTGGCCTCCGTACCTGGTGGCACCGTCGTTCGACCATCCCGGCAGGTTCCAGCGGAAGCGCTCCAGTTCCGGCGGGGAATCAGTCAATCGCGACGCGGCTCTCAATAATCCACGTCGGAGAGGGCTCATCGACGCGGCAGGGCTGTAAAAGCCAACATGCCCTTGTCCGCTACGCAATGTCCTTGTCGTCAGCAACATCCCCAGGCGCGTTTTTTGATGGTCGAACCAGTGCGCTGCATGGGACGGCTCCGCTTTTGCGGTTTTACGCAACTTGCCGCGCAGCATGTGCCGTTTGCCGCCAAAGCCGTGAATCCGTTTCATGGCGAAGCCGGCGTACTGCAGGCCGTGACGAACCGTGCCGGCGGCGCTGTAAGTGCTGACGGTCGCCTTGGGCTGGCTGCTGTCGGCAACGAAGCCAAAAAGTTCCCGGCTCCACATTCCGGGATTGACGCCTGGACTGAAGCCATCGAGATACCAGGCGTGTATCTTGTCCCGCAAGCCCTCGCCGTGGGCGCGCATCGTCTCTACGATATCGCCCAGCAACAGGTCCAGTTGCAACTTTTCGTGCAGGTTTAGCCGGTGGCAGCCCGCGGCCGGCGGAGGGTATTGCTCCAGCAGCCAGGCAGCGGGCTTCGCAAGTTCGGGGAATCGCGCCAGAGAACGGCGCAGGTCGGTTGGACGCAAGGGTCGATTTTCAAAACCGAGGTAATGCAGGCGGCAAGGACATTCGGCGGCAAGCCATTCGTTCACGGTCAGCAGGAAATTGAGCCCGCTGCCAAACCCCGCTTCGGCGATGACGAAGACTTCATCGCAAGCCGCCATCCGGGCCGGAATCCGGTTGGCTGCAAGGAATACGTGCCGGCATTCGCCGAGCGGATCGTTGGCATCATGGTAAATATCGTCAAAATCGACTGAGCGCGGCGTCCCCGCATCGGTCCATACGAGTTCCGCGTATTCGACTTTCAAGACTGGCCTCCGATTTGTCTGCGCCAGGGCGGCATGATAGCTTGCCTTGCATCTCCAGCGGCCCACCGCGCAACTCATGCTGCGAAAGGATTAAGGCTATGAATTCGTTTCGTTTGTTTTTGGCGGCTTTTCTGGCCGTGCTGGCAATCTATACCTTTGTCGTGATTGCGGATCACGGCGCGAACCTGTTCAGCGTCTTTTTCGGCGACATGGCGCGGTTTAACTGGGCTGGCCAGTTCAATCTGGATTTTTCGGGATTCCTCCCGCTGTCGGGAATCTGGACGGCATGGCGCAACAACTTTGTTCCCGCGGCATTCGCCTTGAGCGTGCCGGCCGTCTTCGGCGGTATGTTGTTCCTCTGCATCTACCTGCTGTACCTGAACCACGCGGAACAGGGCGATATAAAACGGATGCTGCTCGGCGGGGAACGCGCCCGCGACGCCGGATTGGGATAGAATCCCTGTCGCGGCAAAGCAGAGTGGGATGGAAACATGCTGGAAGTCAGTACGCAACTCAACAAATTGAAGGAAATTTCCGAGCGCACCGAAAGTCTCAGGGGGTATCTTTGACTATGCCGCCAAGCGCGAGCGTCTGACCGAGGTCGAACTCGAACTCGCCGAGCCGGCGGTCTGGGAACAGCCCGACCGCGCCCAGGCGCTGGGCCGCGAGCGATCCGAACTTGCCGGCGCGACCGGCGCCATCGACGAACTCGAAGCGGGCTCGGGGGAACTGCGTGAACTGTTTGAACTGGCCCGCGAGGAAAACGATACCGAATTGTTAAGCGAGGCGGAGGCCGAACTCCAGTCCCTGCTGGCCAAACTGGAAGCGCTCGAATTCCGGCGCATGTTCGCCGGCGAGAAGGACCAGGCGAACGCCTATCTCGACATCCAGGCGGGGTCCGGCGGCACCGAGGCCCAGGACTGGGCGGAAATGCTCCTTCGCATGTATCTGCGCTGGGGCGAAGACAAGGGTTTCGCCACGGAACTGATCGAAGTCTCCGGCGGCGATGTGGCGGGCATCAAGAGCGCCACCGTGCATGTCCGGGGCGATTACGCATTCGGCTGGCTGCGCACCGAAACCGGCGTCCACCGGCTCGTGCGCAAGTCACCCTTCGATTCGGGCAATCGGCGCCATACTTCGTTCGCGGCGGTTTTCGTTTCGCCCGAAATCGAGGACGATATAGAAGTGAATCTCGACATGAGCCAGGTTCGCGTCGATACCTATCGTTCGAGCGGCGCCGGCGGTCAGCACGTCAACAAGACCGATTCCGCGGTGCGACTTACGCACGAGCCCACGGGAATCGTCGTGCAATGCCAGAGCCAGCGTTCGCAGCACAAGAACAGGGAAATGGCGATCCGGCAATTGAAAGCGAAAATTTATGAAATGGAAGAACTGCGCCGAAAAGAAGAGTCACAAAGCATAGAAGAATCGAAGGCGGATATCGGCTGGGGCAGCCAGATTCGCTCTTATGTGCTCGATTCCTCGCGCATCAAGGATCTGCGTACGGGAACCGAAACCACGAATACCAGCGCCGTGCTCGACGGAGGGCTCGACATGTTCATTGAAGCCAGCCTCAAGTCGGGACTCTAGGGCAGCAGGATGCAGGAAACCGAAGCCATAACCGAAAACAAGCTGATCGCCGAACGGCGGCGGAAGCTTGCGTTGTTCCGCGAGCAGGGGCTGGCGTTTCCCAACGGCTTCAGGCCGACGGACCGCGCCCGGGAAGTCGGCATGGACTGCATGGACCTCGATGCGGATGCGCTGACCAATCTCTCGCGGCAGGTGTGCATGGCAGGCCGCGTTATTCGCATGCGCGGCCCTTTCCTCGTGATCGACGACGGCAGCGGCCCCATGCAGTTGTACATGAACAACAAGCAGCTTCCGGCGGCGCTCACGGAACTGCTCAAGTTGCTCGATCTCGGCGACATCATCGGCGTGGAAGGGGAGTTGTTCCGCACCGGCAAGGGCGAGTTGACCGTGCGCGCGGCGCATTTCCTGCTGCTCAGCAAGTCGCTGCGCCCGCTGCCCGACAAGCACAAGGGGCTGACCGATATCGAACTGCGTTACCGGCGCCGCTACGTCGACCTGATCGCCAACCCCGGAACCCGGGAGCGATTCGTCTTGCGTTCGGCGATCCTGCGTTCGATCCGGAACTATTTCGAGAAAGCCGGATTCATGGAAGTCGAAACCCCCATGTTGCAGATCATTCCCGGCGGGGCCGCGGCGCGTCCCTTCGTTACCCATCACAACGCGCTCGACCTGCCGATGTATCTGCGCGTGGCGCCGGAGTTGTACCTGAAGCGGCTGCTCGTCGGCGGTTTTGAGGCGGTGTTCGAATTGAACCGCAATTTCCGCAACGAGGGGCTATCGACGAAACACAATCCCGAGTTCACCATGCTCGAGTTCTATCAGGTCAACAAGGTTTTCTCGGATTTCATGGATCTGACCGAAGATCTGTTGCGAACCGTGGCGCAAGAGACGTTGGGCAAGATCAATTTCGACTGGCAAGGTAATGCGATCGATCTTGCCGAACCATTCAGGCGGCTGAGCGTGCGCGATGCGGTGGTCGAATATTGCGGTCTCGCCGATGCATCCGGACTTGCAAGTCTCGACAGCCTTCAATCCCTGGCGCGCGAGCTCGATGTTCCCTTCGATCCCGCATGGGCCGGGGGCAAGTTGCTGATGGAGATATTCGAGCAGAAAGTCGAGGACCGATTGATCGATCCGGTATTCATCGTCGACTATCCGACCGAAGTATCGCCCCTCTCGCGTCGCAACGACGCCGACCCCGGAATCGTCGACCGGTTCGAGCTTTTCATCGCCGGCCAGGAACTGGCAAACGGATTTTCGGAACTGAACGATCCCGAAGATCAGGCCGAACGTTTCCGCGCTCAGGCCGAGCGGCGCGAATCCGGCGACGACGAGGCGATGTATTACGATGAGGATTACATCACGGCGCTCGAATACGGCATGCCCCCCGCGGCGGGCGAGGGACTCGGCATCGACCGGCTCGTCATGTTGCTGACCGATTCGCCTTCGATCAAGGACGTCCTGCTGTTTCCGCATATGCGACCGGACCATGCAAGCTGAACCGCGCATACGGCGGGACACCCATTCGGGGCCACCCATACACGGGACACCCACACCCATACACGGGACACCCATATGAACGCGCGACAGGTCAAGCTCGAAGCTTCCTGGTTGCGGGAACTAGCCGGTGAATTCGATCAGCCCTACATGCGTGAACTGAGCGCTTTTCTGCGCGGGCAGAAAGCCGCGGGTAAGCGGATTTATCCTCCCGGCGGCAACATCTTCAACGCGCTCGACTCGACGCCCTTCGACGCGGTCAAGGTCGTCATCCTCGGCCAGGACCCTTATCACGGACCGGGGCAGGCCCACGGGCTCTGCTTTTCGGTGCCGCCGGGAATCGCCGCACCGCCTTCGTTGCAGAACATCTTCCGGGAACTGCAATCCGATCTCGATTTCACCATCCCGCGGCATGGCTGCCTGGAACATTGGGCGGGGCAGGGCGTGCTCCTGCTGAACGCCGTGCTGACGGTCGAAGCCCGGCGCGCCGCCTCGCACCAGGGCAAGGGCTGGGAGCAATTCACCGACCGCATCGTGCAATGCCTCAACGAGAAGCGCGGCGACCTCGTTTTCATGCTCTGGGGCGCCTATGCCCAGCGCAAGGGCGCGATCATCGACCGGGACACCCATCTGGTGCTGGCCGCGCCGCATCCTTCGCCTTTCTCCGCCGACCGCGGCTTTTTCGGCTGCCGGCATTTCTCCCGGGCGAACGACTATCTGCGGGAACAGGGCAAGGAAGCCATAGACTGGCAGTTGCCGCTGGAGTCGTAGTTTTGCCGCGCCTACCCGTCATCCTGCGCGTAGCCGCAGGATCTCGTTGGCGATGCAGCCGAACTCATCGAGATTCTGCGACTACGCGCAGAATGACTGTTTTTTCCGCCCTCAGACTTCGCTGGTAGTGAATACGAACAGAAACAACAAGACGGCGGCGAGGGGAATCCACCAGAACGTCGCCGGCGCGGCGACAAGCAATTCCTGCAATTGCGTAATCGAGCGTTCTATCGGCTGCCACGCCTGAAACCTGCCCCACGCACTTGTCGGCACGGTCGCAAGCAGCAAACTGAGTCCTGCCGCGCCAAACAAGTTGCCGGCCTTGAGAGGAAGCAGCGCCCGCGTCGGCAACTGTGAGCGCTTGTTGATCTTCGCTTTGAGCCATATCAATTCCGGATCGGGCAATTCACCCGGAATCGATTCGAGGCTTGCGGCCATCCGCGCCATCCAGGAGGCCACCCGGCTGGTCTCGCGGCAGGATTCACAGCGCTCGATATGAATTCGCAAGCTGTCAGGCCAATCGTTCGAGCGAACGGCTTGAACGACTACTTCGGATTTCGGGCATGACTCGGCATTCATGTTGTTTCTCCCGCGTTCCAGCCATGTTTTTCGAGAATCCGCGCCATTTTCCCGCGCGCCCGGAACAGCGCCACGCGCACTCCCGATTCGCGTATTTCCAGCGCGGCCGCGATCTCGCGGTGACTTGCTCCTTCCACGTAGGCAAGCCAGAGCAGGGCTTGTTGCCTCGGCGCCAGCTGATCAAACAGGTGCCGCATATCGATACTCAAGTCGGGCCGCGGCCAGTCCGGTTCCGGCTCGGGCAAGCTTTCGCGCAATCTCCTTTGCCGGGTCAATTTGCGACCGTGGTCCGCCACCAGGCTCAGTGCGGTCTTGTAAAGATAAGAGCGAATCTGATGGATGTTCGCGTCCTTCAAGTCCGCGCGGAGCAGGCGGATATAGGCCTCTTGCAGCAAGTCGTCCGCCAGCGGCGGATCTTTCAGCGCCGAGATCAGGAAGGCGCGAAGCCGCTGGGCCGTTTGCGCATGGATAGCGCGGAAAGCGGCTTCGTCCATATCCGATGATTAGACCCCGTTGCGGGATTCATTCTCCCATTGTACTGAAAGGCGCCGCGAGACTGCGGCCGCGGCCGCGAAACCCAGCCCAAGTACGAGCAGGATAGTCCCCGGATGAAGAAAGTCCTGGTCGCTCAAGGCCGTGAGTCCAAGAAATCCCAGTCCGAGGAAGCAAAAAATAACCCCGACCGATAGCGTTGCCAGGATCATTCGGTAAGGATTGGATTCGAATTGCCGCATGAATTGCTGGCCGCTTTCGGTGGCGAGGAATTCCGCCAGGTCTCCCGCCGATTCGAATTTCACGAGCATCTGCTGCTGGATTTCGGCCTGTTTCTCGTTGCGATGCTGCCGCATCTTGGCGAATACCCAATAGATCAGGACGCAAGTCGCGAAGAACCCAAAAGGTATTAATAGCGCTACTATTCCTTCCATTTGTAAACTCCTCAAAAATCAAATTGCTCCGGTTGCGTGCCGGCTCCAAAGAATTTCACATTCTTGCCCATACAACGTCCGGGGAGAGGTGGTGGTTAACGCATCCGGGCGGGCAACCAGTCTTCGATTTGGTTGGCGCATGCCATCCACGGCAAGTCGTTCTGTCCTCAAAAAGCGTTGCTTTTTGCCGGCTTCGCCGGTCGGTCCTCACCCGGTATACCGGCAGCCGCTGGTGCAGGTTTCGCGGACTTCGACTTCGGCCAGGCCGGGCAGGGAAGCTTGCAGCCGCTTCCAGATCCAGATCGCCAGGTTTTCGCTGGTGGGATTCTCCAGCCCCTCGATCTCGTTCAGATAGCGATGATCGAGTTGCTCGAACAGGGGCTGGAAGGCCTCGGCGATATCGGCGAAATCCCGAACCCACCCTTGCGGCTGTTGCAGTGAACCTTCCACCGTTATGGCGATACGGAATGAATGTCCGTGCAAGCGCGAGCACTTGTGCTCCGCGGGCAGATTGGGCAGGCGATGGGCCGCCTCGATCCTGAATTCCTTGTAGATTTTCATAGCGCGATGGCGCCGCCGGGCGCCGGGCCTTTCGGGCAAGCGGGCATTTTGCCACAAGTCCTGTTCTTTGCCCCGGCCTTTGTTGACAGAACACGCCAAGCGAGTACAATTCGCGTTCGCCTGAGCTCGGGTGGTTAGCTCAGTTGGGAGAGCGTCGCCCTTACAAGGCGAATGTCGGGGGTTCAAATCCCTCACCACCCACCAAAGTCACCCCAACACGGGCTGAAAAAGTCAGCTTTGGTCAGGTTGACGCCTCACAGCGGACCGGTAGTTCAGTCGGTTAGAATGCCGGCCTGTCACGCCGGAGGTCGCGGGTTCGAGTCCCGTCCGGTCCGCCATTCGCACTCTGATCCGAGTTGAACAAATCAAGTTCCATCTTGACAGCGATTTCGTTCAGATGCGCGTCGGCAAGGGCGCCCTCTAACCCTAAACACGGACGTCCGGTCTGCCGTCTTCCACCGCCAGCGCGTCTTCGAGCCATTTCTCGACCGCAATCCGGTCGTCGAGGTCGTCGAGATATTCCAGGATCGCCTGCCGGACGTGAAACTGGACCGATTTGCCGGTTAGCGCGGCGAGCAGCGTCAATTCGTTTTCGAGTTCCCGGGGCAGGTCGATTCTGTGCATCGGTGTTCCTCCTGAAGCAATCCCGGGTCCTGCAATGACTGTGGTGATCCCGTTCTTGTATCTCGGTTTGTCTTTTCGGACTGATTATAAGCGAGGGTCAATGCCGTCAAAGTTGCGTTTACCACGACATCAGGTTGACATCAAGGTGACATCCAGCCGATTTCCAGGATAGACATGCCGGCATGACTGGCGGGTTTTCGGGCAATTCGGCTACACTCTCGCGCGCACCTGTCGATTTCAATAAACAAGGAATCCGGCGCAAGCCCGGCAGTCGGGCGGAAACAAGGACAGGCAAGACAACCCATGCGATTGAAATGCATCAGACTGGCTGGTTTCAAGTCATTCGTTGATCCTACCACCGTCGATTTCCCCTCGAGCATTTGCGCCGTAGTCGGACCCAATGGCTGCGGCAAGTCGAACGTGATCGACGCCGTGCGCTGGGTCATGGGCGAAAGTTCGCCGCGAAACCTGCGCGGCGAACAGATGGCCGATGTCATCTTCAACGGTTCCGCGGCTCGGAATCCGGTCGGTTTGGCCTCGGTGGAACTTGTCTTCGATAACGCCGACAAGCGCCTGCAAGGTGAATACGCCGGTTACGCGGAAATCTCGATCAAGCGGAAAGTCGAACGGGGCGGCGATTCGGTCTACTCGCTCAACGGAACCCGATGCCGGCGGCGGGACATCACCGAACTTTTTCTCGGCACCGGTCTCGGTCCGCGCAGTTATTCCATCGTCGAGCAAGGCATGATCAGCCGCCTGATCGAGTCCAGGCCGGAAGAGTTGCGGGTCTATATCGAGGAGGCCGCCGGCATTTCGAAATATCGCGAGCGGCGCAAGGAAACCGCGGCGCGCATCGCCAGAACCCGCGAGAACCTTGAGCGATTGGCGGATGTGCGCGGCGAATTGCAGCGGCAACTGCAACATCTCGAGCGGCAGTCGCGGGCGGCCCAGCGCCATCGTGAACTGATGGCGGAGCAGCGAACCGTTGAAGCGCGCTTGCACGCGTTGCAGTGGCAAAGTCTGGCGCGGGAAATGGATGCGTTCAAGCGGACCCTGGCCGAGCTGGAAACCCGCAAGGAGGAAATCGCCGCCGGTCAACGCGAAGAAGAAGCCGCCATCGAACAGAGTCGGGCGCATAATACGGAACTCAATGCCGGCGTTTCCGATATTCAGGGCAAGAGCATCCAGATCGGCAACGATACCGCACGCATTGAACAGTCGATGGAACATCACAGGGAGCGGGTTGCGCAACTTGGCGGGGATCTGGAAAAGACCCGCGGCGACTGGCGTCAGACTTCGAACGAACTCGATTCCGACCTGGCCCGGGTGGCCCGGATCGAGCGCGAACTCGAACAGATCTCGCGCGAGGTGACGGCGGCCGAAGAGAGAGAAAGCGAATCTTCGCGTCTCGCCGGGGAAACCGAAAGCCGCCAGCGGCAAAGCCAGCGGCAATGGGACGACTTCAGCCTCGAAGCGGAAACGCCGCGGCAGATTGTCGAGGTCGAGCAGTCGAGGATCCGGCAATTCGAAAACAGCATCGAACGCGCGCGCCAGAGCCGGGAGCGATTGGAATCCGAATTGGCCGAACTCGATACGGAGCCCGGCGACATTGCCGGCCGGGAGCGGCAGGCGTCCGAACTGGAAGAGGAACTGGAACGCTTGCGCGGCCGTCATGGCGAAGCGGCGGCCGAGTTGGAGCGTACGCGAAAACTGCTCGCGGCTTGCGGTGAAGAGCTCGATCGCGTTCGTTCGGGCATCCGGGAAGCCGGCGGGCGCAAGGCTTCGCTTGACGCCTTGCAGCAGGCGGCGCTCGGCAGCGACGACACGGTGCCGGCGGAATGGCTCGAGAGACAAGGCTTGGAGGGCAGTTTCCGGCTCGGCGAATCCCTGCGGATCGAACCGGGCTGGGAAACGGTCGTGGAACTCGTGCTGGGAGACCGCCTGCGCGGGATTTGCCTGGATGAACTGCCCGATTCGCTGCTTGCGGATCTGCCTAGGGCGGATTTGATCTTGCTCGATGCCGGAGACGCCGCGCCGGTGGAGACGAGAGAAGGCCTGTCGCCGCCATTGGCCGACAAGGTGGAAAGCAGCTGGCCGCTCAGCGATCTGCTGCGTGACATATATGGCGCCGGGAACCTGAAGGAGGCTTTGGCGGCGCGAAGCAATCTGCGGGCGGGAGAGTCCGTGGTCTGCCCCGAAGGCGTTTGGATCGGCACAAGCTGGATCCGGATCGGCAAGGCCGACCAGGAGCAGTCCGTCGTCCTGCGGCAATCGGTAATCGACGGTTTGCAAGCCGAGATCGCGTCGCTGGAAGAGAAATCCGGCAAGCTCGAACAACAGCGCGAAAAATTCCGTTTGACGCTGGCCGCGGCGGAAGAAGAACGCGAACGATGCCTGGAACTCTTGCGGAAGAAGACTGCGGGGCTGGAAAGAATTCGCGCGGAAATCTCGGCCGAAAACGCCCGTATCAAGGGAAATCTCGAACGTCGTGAACGGCTTGAAGCGGAACTCGGTGAGTTGCGGCGACAGATCGAACAGGATCGGGCCGGCGCGGAAGAAGCGGACCGGCGCCTTCGGCAAGCGCATGACCAGATGAAGGCGGACGACGGACGTCGGCAGGAATACGCGCGCGAACGGGAGCAGGACCGAAAACAGCTTGAAGAGCATCGAACCCGGGCAGCCCGGGACAAGGAAGAATTGCATGCACTCGCCCTGAAGAAGAACGAACTCGGCACGCAATTGAAATCGACCCGGGAGAACATGGACCGCATGGCGGTCCAGGTTCAGCGCGACGCGGAAAGAATCCGAACCCTGGAGGCGCAACTGGAGGAAACCAGGGAGCCTGGCGAGCAATTGCGGAAACAATTGCAGGAAAAGCTGAAGCAGGCCACCGATGTCGAAAAGGAGTTGCGCGAAGCGCGGACCGCTTACGAAAAAGCCGAAGATAAGCTGAAAGCCCGGGAATCGACGCACCGGCAGCTGCAGCACAGCTACACCAGCGTCCTCGAAGAAATCCAGGACCATCGCGTCGAAAACGAACGCGCCGCGGTGAAAAGCGAAGAGCTGCTTGCAAGGCTCGGTCAGGCCGGATTGAGTCCGCAACAGGTCCTCGACGGTCTTCCCGAAGATCAGACCGCGCAGTCCTGTGAGGAATTACTGGAAAAGCTGGGTGGCCGCATCCAGCGGATCGGCCCGGTCAATCTGGCCGCGGCGGAAGAATTCGAACAGCAATCGGAACGCAAGGCCTGGCTCGACAAGCAGAACGATGAACTCGAAAAGGCGCTGTCAACCCTGGAAGACGCGATGCGAAAGATCGACAGCGAAACCCGGTCCCGCTTCGGCGCCACGCTGGACCAGATCAATGAGGGGCTGAAAGATCTGTTCCCCCGCCTGTTCGGCGGCGGCCAGGCCTATCTCGAGTTGACCGGCGAAGATCTGCTCAACGCCGGCGTGACCATCATGGCGCGGCCGCCGGGGAAGAAGAACGCGAGTATCCATCTGCTTTCCGGAGGCGAGAAAGCGATGACCGCCATCGCCCTGGTGTTTACGATCTTTCAACTCAATCCTTCGCCGTTTTGCATGCTCGACGAGGTCGACGCGCCGCTCGACGACGCCAACATCAATCGGTTCGCCGCCCTCTTGCGGGAACTGGCCGCGCGCGTGCAATTCATTCTCGTCACGCACAACAAGATTTCAATGGAGACCGCCAATCAATTACTTGGCATCACGATGCAGGAAGCGGGCATTTCCCGGGTTGTCAGTGTCGATATCGACGAAGCCGCGGAAATGGCGACAGGCTGACGCGGCGTCTGTTCCGCCAAAGTGGGCCGTAACGGCAAAAAACCGAATAAAATCCTGATTTTTGCTAAAGAAATCCACTTAACCGGTGGATATAGCAGATGATTCGAACAAGAATTCAGGAACATGTGGTTGTAAAAAATGACAGACTTGCGTGAACTCCTGATACTTATCCTTGCGCTGTCGATTCTTTTCTCGCTCCTGCGCGCCGCATACGTCATTCATCGCCGCCGAAAGGGGCAGATTCGGCTTTCCATCGATAAGATGATGGCTCAGGAGGCGGGACTCGATGAACCGGAGTTTTCCGAACTTCCCAATGGCGGGGCCCGAGTCGTACCGGTGGACGAAATGGAGGGGTCCGTATCGGAGCAGGCGGGCGGTACGGCACCCGATGCGGAAGATCCGCCGGCGGAGGACAATGTGCCGATACTGCTCGACCCGGTCGCGGTGGCTCCCGTTGCTGAAGCTGCTGTGGAAGCTGTCGTAAAACCCGCGCCCGCAACCAGGGAGCCGCCGCAACGCAAACGCAAGAAAAAATGGAAAGGGGAAATACCCGGATCGAATGGAAAAGACCGGGAGCGATCCGATTTCGAGATGGAACTTGGCGCCGTGTCGATGACGGCCGGAGAGCGTATCGGAAGCGATTCCCCGAAGCCCTCCGGAATCGGAAAGCAAGCCGAAAGCAAACCCGAATCGGAAGCGATCAGTGCCGACAGGATCATTACGATCAATGTGGTTGCCGGCGGGGACCGCGTGTTCAACGGGCGGGAACTGTGGGACTTTCTCCGTGCCGCGGGTCTGAGGCACGACGAGATGAAGATACTCAGCAAGACCGAAGGCAATCGGGAAGACGGCAAGCCCATTTTCCGCGTCGCGAACATCGTCAACCCCGGCACATTCGATGCCGACGCGATAGACGATTTCAGCACCCCGGGCATCAGCTTGTTCATGTTGCTGCCGGCGCCGATCGACAATCTGCTCGCCTTTGAACAGATGCTGACGGTGGCGCGCCGGTTTGCCGAAGTGCTGAACGGCCAGTTGCTCGATTTCAAGCGGCGGGAAATGACCGCCCGGGGAATCGAGCAGGCGCGGCGGCGCATCCGCGAATTCGATATGGGAACAACCGGTTCGCCTTCGGTAAGCAACGGTATCTAGGCCTGCCGTGAATAACCCGGACGATGCGCCTGATTCGGTCAGACGGGAAGTTGATTCTCTCCGGGAACAGATCGAATTTCATAATCGCCAGTACCATGCGCTGGATCGGCCCCAAATCCCCGATGCCGAGTTCGACGCCCTGCTGGCGAAACTGGAAGAACTCGAAACCCGGTACGGTCTGCAAAGCCCGGACTCTCCAACCCGGCGCGTAGGCAGCGAGCCGCTGCCCGGATTTGTCGAAGTCCGCCACGAAACTCCCATGTTGTCGCTGGAGAAAGCCTTCAGCGAGGAAGAGTTCATTCAGTTTGAAACGCGCGCCTCGAAGCGGGCGGGTATCGAAGGCGCCATCGAATATTGCTGCGAGCCCAAGGTCGACGGCGTCGCGGTCAGTCTCATGTATCGCAATGGCGTGCTTGAGCGCGGCGCGACTCGCGGGGACGGCGTAAACGGCGAAGACATTACCCACAATGTCCGCACCATTCATGACATTCCCCTGCGCCTGGAAGGATCGAATCTGGCCGGCACGAGAATTGAGATTCGCGGTGAAATCTTCCTCGGGAAAAAAGGATTTGTCGCATTGAATGAGCGCGCCAGGGAAGAAGGCAAGACCTATATCAATCCGCGTAACACCGCTGCAGGCGCCATTCGCCAACTCGATTCGCGAAACACCGCCAGACTTCCCTTGCGGATGTTTTGCTACAGCACAGGCCTCGTGGAAGGATTTGAGCCGCCGGAAACGCTATCCGAGGTATTTGACCTGTTCGACGAATGGGGCTTGAAAACCAATACCGGACGTCAAGTCTGTGCCGGAGCCGACGAATGCATGGAGTACTGTCGCCGATTGCTGGAAAAACGCCCGGATCTCGATTATGAAATCGATGGTGCGGTCATCAAGATCAATCGCCTGAATCTGCAGCGGGAACTCGGCCAGACCGCCCGCAGCCCGCGTTGGGCGATCGCCTGGAAATTCCCCGCCGAGGAAAAAAGCGCCAGGGTGCTCGCCGTCGATTTCCAGGTCGGACGCATGGGAACGATTACGCCGGTCGCCCGGCTCGAGCCGGTGTTCGTCGGCGGTGTTACGGTCGCCAATACGTCCTTGCACAACATGGACGAAATCGAAAGGCTCGGGCTTTGCGTTGGAGACACCGTCATCGTGCGCCGGGCCGGCGATGTCATTCCGCAGATCGTTCAGGTAATCGAACAGGGAGACGAGCGCGGCGCGGTGGTAATGCCGGCGGCTTGTCCCGCGTGCGGCTCGCCCGTGGAACCCGACGGCGATATTCAATACCGCTGCAACGCCGGTCTGGTTTGCCCCGCCCAGCGCCGGCGATCGGTCGGACATTTCGCTTCGCGCGCGGCGATGGATATCGAGGGGCTGGGCGAGAAGCTGATCGAACAACTCGTCGATTCGGAAACCGTGAAGAATGTGGCCGATCTTTATCAGCTGTCCGCCGAGGAGTTGTCGGCATTCGAGAGAATGGGACCGAAATCGGCTGAAAACCTGGTTTCGGCGATAGAGAAAAGCAAAAACACCAGTCTGCCCCGTTTTCTCATAGCCCTGGGAATTCGCGAAGTGGGGGACGCCACCGCCGCGGCGCTCGCGGCGCATTTCGGCGATCTCGAACCCTTGATGAACGCGGATGCCGAAGCATTGCGGGAAGTGCCGGACGTAGGCGAGATCGTCGCAAGGCATATTCGCGAGTTTCTCGACAATTCCGAGAATCTGGGGTTGATCGCGGCCTTGCGCGATGCCGGGGTGAACTGGCCCGTGGAAGCAGTCCGAATACAAGACAGCCCGCCCCTGGCTGGACAGACCTTCGTGCTTACGGGCACACTGGAACGGATGACCCGCAGCGAGGCCAAGGCGAAACTCGTCGCGCTCGGCGCCAAGGTCGCCGGCAGCGTTTCCAAACGAACGGACTGTGTAATCGCCGGCGAAAACGCCGGCTCCAAGCTGACCAAAGCCCAGGACCTCGAAATCCGCACACTCAATGAACAGGAGTTCATTGATTTTCTGGAGCAACATGGCGAGATATGAACGGGCCGGGCATGCCCAGCCCCTGCATCGCATTGCGGGTGGATGGTAGGGGCGAGGCATGCCTCGCCCGTATGGGCGCTCGACGAACGGAGCAAACAATGAGTTGGTGGGGGAAGGTCGCAGGCGGGGCTTTCGGTTTCATGCTCGGCGGACCGCTTGGCGCCTTGCTCGGCGCCGCGCTCGGCAATTATTTCGATACCGGTCCCGATACTGCCGGCTCCGGCGATTTTCTGGGCCGGGGCAGCACCGAGAGAATCCAGACCGCCTTCTTCACCGCGACATTTTCCGTCATGGGCTACATCGCCAAGTCAGACGGCCATGTCAGCAGAAGCGAAATCGAACTCGCCGAACGCGTCATGCGGCAGATGCGGCTATCGCCGCGTCAGCGCCAGGTTGCGGTCGATCTGTTCAACGAAGGCAAGCAGGACGGTTTTCCCGTTTTGCAGATGCTTGACCAGTTCCGGCGGGAAGCGGCCCGGCGCAGCACATTGCTGCAAATGTTTCTCGAAATCATCGTCGCCACGGCATTTGCCGACGGCGAACTCGACGCCAGGGAACGGAACCTGCTGCAAACCATTGCCTCTCAACTTGGATTCGCGCCGCGGCAACTCGATCATTTGCTGGAAAGGATTTCGGGTCAGGCCCGGTTCGCGCGAACCGAATCGAGCGAAGAACAATTGCGGGCGGCGTACAAATTGCTCGGCGTAAGCGAAAAAGTAAGCGACGCCGAACTGAAGAAAGCGTATCGCCGGCAGATGAATCAGCATCATCCGGACAAACTTGTCGCGAAAGGATTGCCTGACGAGATGATGGATATCGCCACGCGCAAGGCCCAAGAGATCAAGGCGGCGTACGAATTGATAAAGTCCAAGCGCTAGTCGTTCCGAACAATTCCATCCATGTGCCGCAGCTACATGAAAGTTTCGTTGATGTCCTGCAGCACATCTCCGCCTGGGCATAGATCATGTTCGTTCAGGCGGTTGAACGGCTTGTCGACGGTGTCGTTCAGTTCGTGCAGGTCGGATTGCGACTGATTGATGTAGAGCAGTCCGGTCGCGATCTTGCCCTGCTTCTTGTATTCGTTCACGTAATGCAAGGCGTTTTCCCTGTCGTAAGGGTCGTAACTCGCGTTCGTCTTGTGCAAGTGAATGACCGAGCCGTCATGCAAGGTGATTTCCTTTTCCTTTCCGGCGGAATACCTGGCGGTGATTTCCTTGCGCATGGGAACGAAATCGATTTCGCTGAGAACCACGTTGTTCTCCCAGGTGTTCTTGTAGCCATGGGCGGAGAAGGGCGTATTGTTGAAAGTCACGCAAGGCGAAATCACGTCGATGAAGGCAAAGCCGCGATGACTCAGGCCCGCCTGGATCAGCGGCACGAGCTGGTCCTTGTCGCCGGAAAAGCTGCGCGCCACGAAACTCGCGCCGAGATCGATGGCCAGGCTGACCAGATCGATATTGTCGTACCGGCTTTCCTCGCCGGACTTGGTTTTCGAGCCCAGGTCCGCGGTTGCCGAAAGCTGGCCCTTGGTGAGGCCGTAGGTGCCGTTGTTGGCCACCATGTAAAGCATGTTGATGCGGCGGCGAACGATATGACAGAACTGGCCGAGCCCGATGGACGCCGTGTCGCCGTCGCCGGAGATGCCGATGTAATACAGTTCGCGGTTTGCCAGATTGGCGCCGGTCGCGATCGAAGGCATGCGTCCATGGACCGAATTGAAGCCATGGGACCTTTCGAGAAAATACGCGGGTATCTTGGACGAACAGCCGATACCCGAAACCTTGGCGACCTGATGGGGCGCCAGCGACATGTCGTGCACCGCGTGAATGATGGCGGCGCTGATCGAGTCATGGCCGCAGCCGCCGCACAAGGTGGTCAGCGTGCCTTCATAGTCCCGCCGGGTATAGCCCAGGTCGTTCTTCTGGAGTCCCGGATGGTGGAATCGTGGTTTGACAATGTAACTCATGGAAAGTAGCTCATGGTTCGATCACCGGTCAGGCGGAGGCCAGTTTCGACATTTCGGACAGGTCTTCCAGAATCGCCGATTCGATGCAGTCGGCGCTCGTGACCACGCCGCTATAGCTCAGGATCGAATGCATTTTTTCGCCTAAGGCGTTGCACTCGATCTTGAGCAGGCTTTTCAACTGGGCGTCGCGATTCTGTTCGATCACGTAGACGAGTTCGTGTTCGTCGATGAAGCGCGCGACTTCCTCGTGGAACGGGAACGAACGAATCCGCATGGTGTCGAGCATGATGCCCCGTTTCGCGAGCTTGTCGTGCACTTCGGGAATGGCGCTGGCGGTGGTGCCGAAATAGATCATGCCGCGCTTGTTGCCTTCGGACTCGATTTCCGGCTGCGGCAGATATTTCAGCGAACCGGCGAATTTCTTAGCCAGCCGATCCATCACTTCGGCGTAGACGTTGCCGTCTTCGGTATACGCGGCCATGGCGTCATGGGAACTGCCGCGCGTGAAATAGCTGCCCTTTTCGGGATGGGCGCCGGGGTAGGTGCGCCAGGGAATGCCGTCGCCATCGACATCGGTATAGCGGCCGTATTCTTCGATCTCATCGAGCGCTTCCGCGCTCAACACCTTGCCGCGGTCGTATTTGCGCCCATCGTCCCATTCCAGCGGGTCGCAGATATGATCGTTCATGCCGAGTTCAAGGTCGCTCATGACGATTACCGGGGTCTGCAGCCTGTCCGCGATATCGAAGGAGTCCGCGGCGAATTCAAAGCACTCCTTCGGCGTCGAGGGAAACAGCAATATGTGCCGGGTGTCGCCGTGGGAGGCGAAGGCGCAGGTCAGCAGATCGCCTTGCTGGGTGCGGGTCGGCATGCCGGTCGAGGGGCCCACGCGCTGGATGTTGAAAAGCACCACGGGAACTTCGGCGAAATAGGCCAGACCGAGAAACTCCTGCATCAGCGACACGCCCGGGCCGCTTGAGGCGGTAAACGCGCGCGCTCCGTTCCAGCTTGCGCCAATGGCGATGCCGATGGCGGCGAGTTCGTCTTCGGCCTGCACGATGGAGAACTTCCTTTTGCCGGTGCCGGGGTCGATTCGCAGGCGCTTGCAGAATTTGCCGTAAGCGTCGACTGCCGAAGTCGATGGCGTCAGCGGATACCAGGAAGCGACGGTTGCGCCGCCATAGACGCAGCCCAGGCCGATCGCGGTATTGCCGTCCATGAGAATCTTGCCCTTGGCCTTGCGCGAAGGTTTCAGCCGGATCGGCAGCGGGCAGTCGAAATTGTCGTTGGCGTAATGGTAGCCGAGTTCCAGCGCATGCACGTTCGGTAGAATGAGTTTCTCCTTGCCGCGGAATTGCTGGCTGACCAGGTTCGTGAGAATCTCGAAATCGATCGACAGCAGGGCCGCCAGGGCGCCCACGTAGACGATGTT
>JANQSV010000415.1 GCA_028279115.1 Pseudomonadales bacterium | reverse complement strand
GCCCTGCTCGAATTCATCACGCCCAAGGATCAAAGCATCGAAAGCTGCCTGGGGATGCTGGAGAACATCCATCGCTTCACGCTGGCGAACATGGAAGGGGGCGAGATTCTCTGGGCTTCGAGCATGCCCTGTCCGGCGGGCCTTGAGGGCGAAGTGCCGATCGCGAGTTACGGCAGTTCCAACATCGGCCGCCTCAAGCGCCTGTATCGCACCGGACTTTCGTATCGCTACGACAGCCTCATGCAGGCCATCGCCGGGTTGCACTACAACTTTTCCATGCCGGAGGGGTTCTGGCAGCCGTACCAGCGCATCGTCGGTTTCAACGGTTCCCCGCGGGACTTTCGCACCGAGAGTTATCTGCATCTGATCCGCAATTTCCATCGCCATTCCTGGCTGTTGCTCTATCTGTTCGGCGCTTCGCCGGCGGCGGCGAGCAGTTTCGTCGAGGGCCGCGAGCATCGCCTGCGGCGCATGGAGACGGGGACGATGTATCTGCCGAACGCCACCTGCCTGCGCATGGGCCGGCTCGGCTATCAAAGCGATGCGCAGAAATCCCTGTTCGTCTGTTACAACGATCTGCCGTTCTATGTCGAATGTCTGCAAGGCGCCATGAAAACGCCTTATCCGCCTTACGAGGAAATCGGACACAAGGTCGATGGCGAGTATCGACAAATCAATGTCAATCTGCTGCAACTGGAGAACGAGTTCTACAGCACGATCCGCCCCAAGCGGATCGCGCGCGGCGGTGAACGGCCCCTCGACGCGCTCGTGCTTCACGGCATCGAGTATGTCGAGTTGCGCGCGTTTGATCTCAATCCCTTTCTGCCGCTCGGCATCGACGCCGAACAGGTGCGTTTCATCGATACTTTTCTGCTGCATTGCCTGCTCGGCGAAAGCCCCCAATGCAATCACGCGGAATTCTTCGAAGTGGCGGACAATGTTCTTCGCGTGGTGGAAGAGGGCCGCGATACGTTGATCGAACTCAATCGCGGCGGCAAGCCTGTCGCCCTGGCGGACTGGGCCGAAGGATTCCTCGCCGACATGAAACACGCGGCCGCCCTGATGGATCATTTCCAAGGCGGCGGCTACCTGGAAAGCGTCGAGCGGCAGGAAGAGAAACTCCGTAATCCGGCGCTTACGCCTTCCGCCATGATGCTGGAAGAGATGGAACGCGGCGGACTGAGCTTCTGCGAGTTCTCGATGGCGGTTTCAGAGCGGCATGCGCAGACTCTGCTGGCGGAACCCCTGGGCGAGGATGTGCGCGAGTTGATGGAGCGCACCGCCGCGGAATCGCTTGAGCGGCAGCGCGAGATCGAAGCCGCGGACAAGATCAGTTTCGATGAGTTTCTGCGCGAGTGGAACGCCTGGCAGCCGTTGCCTCATGCTGTTCAGGAAGGCGAAGGGTGAGGCCCGGTCGGTCCAGCCGACAAAAAGCACCGCTTTTTTAGGGGCGAGGACAAGCGTCAGCTTCGCGCGCAGTCCCGAGCGGCGCCGAGCTATGCTCGGCGACTGGACTGGCCAGGCTGGGCTTGATCGCGAAGCCACTGAAGTCGCGCCGGGGATGGCATGCGCGATCTCACAGAATCCTCCATCAGATTTTGCGGCTACGCTTCGCTCCGCGCAGAATGACGGTGGAGGGGAAAGTCATCCCGCGCGAAGTCGCAGGATCTCACTGGCGAAGTGAAAACTACCGCAGTTGCGCGTGGTGGGTTGCGGCCTCCGCTTCCATCAAATCCGCCTGGCTGGAAATCCACAAACCGACGTTTTCGTGCGGCAACAGGCCGAGACCGTCGGCGCGATAGTCGAGTTCATCGAGTACGCGCTCGTAGGGTCCGAATCCCTGCAAGCGAAACGGGACGACTATCGGGGCCAAACCCTGCGAATTCGCCTGTTCGACGTAAGCGCGGATTTCCTGTTCCGCTTCGCTCCTTTTCTCGGGCCAGTCCTCGCGCAAGGTGAAAACCCGTATCTCGCGCAGCCCCAGTTGCTCGCCGGCGTTCCCGGTTCGCTCGGTGATCTTTTCGAGCCAGCGCCGGTTTTCGTCATCGTCGCCCGGGCCATGGGCTATGACTACGGCAACTTCATTTGCCGGATCTGTACTGAGGCCGCGGATTCTGGAAGTGATTACTTCGTCGATTTCCCCGGCATCGGCCAATCCGTCGATACTGACGTGGAACGCCAACTCGGTATCGACTTTCCAGAATCCCATCGGCATCCTCATTTCGGCCCGGATTTTCTCGAGCCGCTCCGGGTCCGGCCGCGGCGGAGCGCCGTCCTGAACGCCGAGAATCTGCAAGGTCCGGTCATACCAGCTTTCACCTGAGACGAATACCCGCACCACGCCGACGTGATTCACGCCCCGGGATTCAAGTCCGCGTATGGCGTCCTCGATGGAGCCGGCGTCGGCCATGCCCAGGGCCATTTCCACCGGATGGCGCTCCCGCAGCGGTTCCACGGCTGCGGCCAGATGCGCGTTCCATTCGTCGCTGCCGCCATGGGCCATGACCATTACGCCGAAGTTGAATTCATCGGCAAGCTTGTCGATCTCCGTCACCGGTATCGCGGCGACGGATGCGAGCGTGAAAAAGACTGCCAGGATTGGCAATCGGTGAATCGATTTCATTGCGTATTGTTCCTTATTCGTGATGTTTCAATTTGAACCGCGGCCTAGATCTCGACTTGCAGGCTTAAGCGAAAATTGGTCCCCGGTTGTTGGGCATTCTCGATCGCGGAGATCGAATCGGCGCTCAGGCTGCTGATATTGATCCAGCGCGCGTATGTTTCGTCGAACAGGTTGAATACGCCGAAGCGCAGACGCGCCGCATCGGAGAAGTTGTAGTAGCCGATCAGGTCGACGATACCGTAGCTGTCGGCGGTTACACGGTCCGGGGCCGAAACGCGGTCCTTTTCGCCTGCTGCCGTCAGCAGCAATTCTCCACCCCATCTGCCTGAAGTCGCCGCGTAACTGAGACCGGCGATGGCAGTGAGCGGATCGACCGAGTCGAGGGGAGTCGAGGCGGTTCGGTTGTCTCCCCGGGCGTATGCCAGGGCGGCGCGCGCCTGCCATCGGTCGTTCAGCATGAGTCGGGCATTGAATTCGGCCCCGCTGATCTCGACCTCCTCGATGTTCCGGTTCTGGAACAGGCTGATGGGCCCCCGGACTCCGACAAAGGAGTTCTCGATGAAGTTGTCGTAACGATTCCGGTAAACCGCGGCGCTCAGGAACGCGTTGTCGAAATTCGCCCGCAGGCCGAATTCGAGTCCCTTGCTGTTTTCCGCTTCGAGTTCCGGATTGGGAACAGTGGCGTATTGGAAGCCCAGATTGACGAACGACTGGTTCGCTTCGGCGAAGTTCGGCGGGCGGTAGCCTTCGGCGTATTGCGCGAACATCGACCAGGTTTCGTCGAAGTCGTACAAGGCGCCCAGGCTCAGCGAAAGCGCGCCTTCATCGATGGACTCGACGGGGAAACCGTAACCGCTGACCTGGCCGGTTCCGTCGAGCGTCGGATCCGGCATCGCGTCCATCCGGTAGCGGTCGTAACGCGCGCCGGGAATCAATGTGAAGCCGCTGTTCCCGAATACCATTTCGTCCTGCAGATAAAACCCGGAACGGTCGGTCGAGGTGTCCGGAATGGTCTTGTTGGGAAAGACTTCGGGCGGCGCGAAGGGGAACGCCGATATCGCGCAAGTCGTCTGCCCGCTGCTCAGGTTCTCTTCGCAACGATTGCGCGGTCGCCGGGTATCGGTTTCCTCGAAATTGCCGCCGTAAGCGAAGGAGTGAGTTATCGAACCCGTCTCGATGGTTTTGCGCAGATTCAGGTTCAGCGCCGCAGTTTGTTGATTGAACTCGAAAGTCGTCTCGCGCCGCGCGTTGGCGCCGCCATAGCTGCGCGGGTCGCGGGGGTTGATGAAGGAATAGCTCGTGCGCGTCTGTTCGGTGAACTGGCTCGCATCGGTATCCTGCCGGTTGTAGCTGATGTCGAGATCGTCGAACAAGGCCAGTCCGGCCTGCCATTGATAACGAATACCGGTGCGGAGCCGTTCGGTGTCATCCAGGCCCATTGATCCTGATACGGTTCGGCCGATGTCTGAATCCAGTTGCGTGGCAATCTCATCGACATAGCTGTCAAGGCCCAATTGCAGTTGATGACCGGGCGACAGGTCCCAGAAAAGTTGCAGCAACAGGCTGTCGGACGAGCCATCCTGCGGATTCAGGCTGCCGGGACCGTTCACTTCCTGTTCCGCGAATTCCCGATGGGTGTATTGCGCAAGCAGGCCGACATCGCCGCTTTGCAACGCGGCCGTGAATCCGCCGCGGGTTTGCTCGTCCGCGTCGGCGGTGGCCGCGCGCAGATTGAAATAGGTGTTGCGGTCGGCTTCCAGGTAATCCCGCGGTTCCCTGCTGGCCAGAATGACCGCGCCGCCGATCGCGTCGGCGCCATATAGCACCGAGGCTGGACCGCGAATCAATTCCACCGTCTTGATGTTGTCGGTGTCGATGCTGTCCCGGCCGTAGCTTGCCGGCCCGGCCTCGAAGATGTCGTTGCTGCGGATGCCGTCGATGATCGTCAGCACCCGGTTGCCGCCGATTCCGCGAATGCTGAATCCTTCGTTGCCTCCCCTGCTCGCGGTGCTGACCGAAACGCCGGGCTGGAAGCGCGCGAGGTCGTCGAGATCCTCGGTCATTTCGCGTTCGATCTGCTCCGCCGTGATCAGCGAAACGGTGCCGGCGATATTCTCGATCGTGCGCGGCAGCCGTGTCGCGTTGACGATCAACTCCTCGATTCGGTCGCCGCCATCCTGTGCCGGTGCGGGCGCCGCCAGCGCCAGGGCGATGCCCGCCAAGGACAAACTTCTTGCTATTGCGGACAATCCGCTTGGCCACGCGTGTTCCGCGGCCGTTTTTCCTTCGTTCATAACATTCCCCATCATTAATTTTCGCTGGCCATTCTGGCTCAGCGGTTCAGGCTCGATGGGGAATGCTAGAGGAAAGTTCTCTTGATGTAAATACAAATGATAAAGATTCGCATTTGCGGTTAGAAGAGAGTCAAGGTTGCGGGAAAACGTCCAGGTCCTCGGCGAGAATGACTTCGCCGTCGTAAATTGCGCTGATCTCGTCGAGCACCAGTTCTTCTTCGGTGCCGTAAAACAGACCGTGATACAGCACGAGCATGCCGGGCCGGGCGATGTTCGCCAGCCGCGCCAGTTCTTCCGACGTGGTATGCGCGCTATCGTGGTAGCGCTGAAATCCGGGGGGGTTCTGCGACAATCCCTGTTGGCTTATCACCTCGTGAAACAGCAGATCCACGCCTTGCGCCTTCTCCGCGATTGCCTCGCTATAGGTCGTATCTCCGCTGATCACGAGCGAAAGGTCGTCGGTGGTCACCTTGAAACCGTAAGCGGGGTGGATGTCGCCGTGATCGACGGCAAAGGCTTCGATTGTGAGATCGTCCTTTTCCAGCAATATGCCCGGCTCGATGGTCCGGGCCGCGACCCGGAAGCCGTCCGGATTCTGGACCGGCTGCAACCCGCCGGTTCGCAAGTCGATGTCGGCCGAATTCATTTCTAGCATTCCGTTCGCGATTCGCTCGATACCCTCGGGCCCCCATGCCCTGAGTCCCGCGTTGCGCCGCCACCACATGGTATGCGCGAGTTCGGAGAAATCCATGGTGTGGTCGCTGTGCAGATGCGTGAAGAATACGCAGCAGATCATGCTCGGATACAGCGAAGGGATGTCGTATTTGTAGCGGGCGATAACAGCGTTTCGCACCGCGCCGGCGCCGGCGTCGAACAGATAGCTTTCGCCCTTGTGAATGACCGCGATGCTTGAGCCTGCCCGGAAGGCGTCGGGTATCGGCGTGCCGGTGCCCAGTACGACCACTTGGGTCGGAGCTTGCAACTCACGTTCGGATGGCGCTTCCCTGAGCTCGACTCCGGCGCTGGGAAGCGTGATCGCGAACTCGTCTTCGGGAGTCTGGCCCAGGGCGTTTCCCGCCGGCGGGAGCATGACGAACGAAATGCCGGTCAGCGCAAGCGACCGGATGCTGATCCTGTTCATTTGCCTGGCTCGTTATTGCCGATCTTCCAGCCGGCCCGCTCCGCCGAGTTCGTAGTAGGCAAGCGGAACGAAATCGATCGCGGTCCAGCTCGCTTCCTGGCCCCATTGCGCATCGTAGGCCGCGGTCGGCCGCGCGGCCATGATCTCATCGAGATGCATGCCCTCGCGAATCATGGCGTACACCCGATCGCGGATATCGAGGATCATGTCGCGGAATTCCACCATCTCCGCGCGTCCGACGACTTCGAGGCCATGACCGGGAATGACCCTTGTTTCCGGGCCGGCCATGTCGATGGCCAGGTCAAGAGCCGCAATCGTTCCGCGCAAGGTGCCGCCGTTGAACTTGTCGACGATCGGATAACTGGTGGTCCGGAACACATCGCCGAGATGCAGCACGTCGGATTCGGGGAAATACACGAAAGTATCGCCGTCGGTGTGCGCGGGCGGGGCGAGAAAGGCATGGACTTCCTCGCCATTGAGATGAAACGAGATCGCATCGTTATAGGTCACCACGGGCCGCGCCGCCACCGGCTGCCGGGGCGCGAAACTGCCTCCGCCGCGCGGGAAATGACTGCTCTCTTCGAGAAATTTCACGCGGGTGTTGTCGTGGGCGAAGATCACTACGCCCATTTCGGCAAGGTTCGCGTTGCCGCCGACATGGTCGCCGTGAATATGGGTATTGATCAGGAAGCGAATCTCGCTGTCGGTCACCTCGCCCACCACCTCGACCAGATTCCCGGTCATCGGCGCGAACAGCGAGTCGACGAGCAGGACGCCGTCGGGTCCGATGAAGGCGCCGATATTGCCGCCGCCACCCGGCCGCTGCACCATGTAGACGTTTCCGGCGACATGCTCGATGGCAAGCTCGGCATCGGCAAAGCCCACCTGAGCTTGCGCGACCTGGCTCGAAAACACCCACAGGCCCGTTAACAAAACTGCGGTCGAAAGCTTGCGCGGATTGATCATTTTGCTATCTCTTCTCGCCGTGGTCCGAGAATTGGGCTACATAGTACCTGATGCAAAGTCTCGATACGCACTTCGTTCAAGCAGGAGAGGACAATGAGTTCCAAACAATCTGATCGAAGGGAGTTTCTCAAGCGCGGAGCAGCATTGGCCGGTGGATTGGGCCTCGCCGCGGCAAAACCGGCATCGGGGCAATTGCCGGACCCCGAGGGAATGATCGTCGGCACGGACGATCTCGTCGCCTATGGCAATCGCTCGCGATTCGAGGATTCGAAACGCATACCCCATGGCGGCAGACATTCGCCCGACGCCTTCGGCCTCGATTTTCACATCGCAGCTCCGTTGCAGGAATCGGTCGGGGTGATCACGCCGTCTTCGCTGCATTACGTGGGCGCCACCCGCGGCTCGTATATGCCGGACATCGACCCCGCCAAGCATCGGCTGATGATTCACGGCCTGGTGGACCGGGAACTCGTGTTCACCATGGAGGAATTGCGGCGTTTTCCATCGGTGACCCGCCTGCATTTCATCGAATGCGCGGGCAATCGCTCCCGCAGCAGTCACAAGACCGTGCAGGCGGAAGGCAAGTTGTACGTGTGGTCGGGCTACATGGGCACGACGGTCGGTCGCATCTGGAAACAGTGGCCGGTGCAGGCCGAACGCGACGGCAGGGCGATCATTCGCATCGATGGCGTGCGTTACGAACGGCAATTGAATCGCATTCAATACGGCGACGAACTCGACGCGATTACCGCCGCGATCACCGGCAAATATCCCTCGCGGACAACCAGGGCGGGAGTCGAAGCCGGCGATGTCTGGGTTTTCGAAGCCGCGCCGCGGTGAGGGAAAGGGGAACTGAATCATGAAACTGTTCTATTGGGCCATAGCCGTTGCCATCGTCGTCACGATACTCGCCGTCCTGTTCGTTCCCGGCGTGGACGATTTTGTCGAACAAGTGTTCCAACAGTATCT
>JANQSV010000408.1 GCA_028279115.1 Pseudomonadales bacterium | reverse complement strand
ATGAGCCGCGTATCGGCCTGGAGCGGGAAAGGAATGCCCGCACCGCTAAGGAAGGCATGCTCTACAGCACCAGGCACGTGCGTCTGCGGGACAATGTTTCGCTCGGTGTCCGAATGTTTGGCCTTCCCGAAGAATGGCCGCTCCCGCTCGACACGCTCGTGCCACTCGGCGGCGAGAATCGCTTGGCCGAGTGTACATATTGGCACGGAGACCTTTCGCTCGGTACACCCCGGAAGAGACCGAGCGAATCAGGGAAGGTCTTGTTCGCGGCTATTGCGCCCCTTGACTTGAATGGCGATGCGAAATTCGAGGGCGGGACTTGTGAATTGCTCAAAGGCCTGCGGGTTGTTTCCGCATGCCTTGACCGCGCAATAAGAATCGGTGGCTGGGACTATAGAAATGGAGGGAACCCGTTGCCGATGCGCTCGATGATTACCCCCGGAAGTGTGTTCTTTTGCGAAGTCGATGATGACTCCGCGTATGCGCGAATCGGGTGCTCAGAAGAGTTGGTTGGTTTCGGTCTTCGCACCGAATTTGGATACGGGCTAACCGCAGTCGGCTGCTGGGGTTAGCGCAACTTCTTCCAACTCGCCAACGTCCATACTCACTCCACGCTACCAAAGATTCCCCCGTAGCATGGCTCGGACTCGGCAAGCGCGACTATGCTCTATCCCCATCCACCCACTACGCTGAAGCCTGAAACTGTCGATAGAGTCCTATGTGGCTTGAGATAACGGGAGCTTGCCGCGATGTCCACCGAAACGATCCGCCCCATCCCCGACCACCTGATCAGCGAAACCGAAGAGCCGGATAACCCCCCGCTGCAACTCTCCCTGCCGCTCGACGTCGGAAAACACCCCGAAAGCCCGCTGATCCCGGCGCGCATTCTGAACGAATTCGTTTATTGCCCGCGGCTGGCTTATCTCGAATGGGTGCAGAAGGAATGGGCGGATTCTGCCGATACAGTCGAAGGCCGTCACGTTCACCGCCGGGTGGACAAGAAGTCCGAGCCTCTGCCGGACCCCGAAGCCGAGGCCGAACCCGAGGATCTCAAGCCCGCCCGATCCGTCGAGCTTTCATCGGCGAAGCTCGACCTGGTAGCGAAAATCGATCTGGTCGAACCCACCTCCGGCGGCGAAGTCGTTCCGGTGGAGTACAAGCGCGGCAAGCGCCCTCACGTGAAGCAGAAAGCCTACGACCCGGAACGCGTGCAACTGTGCGCCCAAGGTCTGTTGCTGGAGGAACACGGATATCGTTGCTCCGAAGGCATTCTGTATTTCGCCGGCTCGAAAGAGCGGGTTCGCGTGGCCTTCGACGAGTCCTTGCGCCTGCTGACGAAACAATCGATAGGCGCCTTGCGCTCGGTTGTAGAGGGCGGGCAGATCCCTCCCCCACTGCAAAACAGTCCCAAGTGCAACCGATGCTCGCTGGTGGGAATCTGCATGCCGGACGAAGTCAATCTGTTGCGGGCCGCCGGCAACGATGTGCGCCCTATCGCCGTGCGCCGCACGCACGCCTTGCCGGTCTATGTCCAGGCCAATCGCGCGAAAGTGGCCAAGCAAGGCAACCGGCTGGCGATCACGCTGGGTGAAGAAGAGCCGGTCTACGCGCGGCTCGCGGAAGTCTCCCAGTTGGTTCTCATGGGCAACGTGTATGTCACCACCCCAACCTTGCACGAGTTGATGCGGCGCGAGATTCCCGTCACCTGGCAATCCTACGGTGGCTGGTTCCTGGGCCATTCCATGGGCGCCGGGCATTCGAACGTCGAACTGAGAACGGCGCAGTACCGGACTTCCTTTGACGAATCCGCTTGCCTGCGGCTGGCGAAAGGCTGGGTTCAGGCTAAGATCAAGAACAGTCGTGTGCTGCTGCGCAGGAACTGGACCGACAAGGAAGCTGCGGCGCCAGTGCTGCACGCCATGAAATTGCTCTCGAACGAGACCGGCTCGACCAGGGAAATCGAATCCTTGCTCGGGCTCGAAGGCGCGGCGGCCGCGCACTACTTCCAGGCATTCCCCAACATGTTGAAGACGTCCGGCGATGCGGAATTGCGCTTCAGCATGGAAGGCCGCAACCGGCGGCCTCCAACCGATCCGGTCAACGCCCTGCTTTCCTTCGGCTACTCCATGCTGACACGCTCATTCGTGGTCGCTCTTTCCGCGGTCGGTTTCGATCCGTTTCGCGGCTTCTTTCACCAGCCCCGTTATGGGCGGCCGGCATTGGCGCTGGATATGATGGAGCCCTTCCGGTCGCTGATAGTCGATTCATGCGTCATCACCGCGATCAACAACGGCGAAATCGACAAGTCGGATTTCATCGAGACCCCGATCGGCGTGAACCTGACGGACAAGGGGCGCAAGCGATTCATCGCTATTTTCGAGCGGCGTCTGGACCAGGAAGTCACCCATCCGCTGTTTGGATACACGGTCGAGTATCGCCGCCTGTTCGAGATGCAGACCAGACTGCTGGCGCGGTTTCTGTTGGGTGAAATACCGGAGTACCCGAATTTCCTCACGCGTTGAATGTTGCTTACGCTGAAACTCAATCAAGACAAGAGGCGCCGGAATTGAAAGATCACGAAAAAATCTATTTCGTCGTTTACGACATCGCCAACAACAAGCGCTGGCGCAAGGTATACAGGATGATGCAGGGATACGGCGAATGGGTTCAGTTGTCGGTGTTTCAATGTCAGCTAACGTCCACTCGCTACGCGCAGTTGCTCGCCGACTGCGACGAATTGATTCATCACGGGCAAGACCATATAGTCATCATTGATGTCGGGACCGCGGAGTGGCTTGAACCTCGAATTGTCTCGCTGGGGAAACGGAAAGTCGCTCCGGTCAATCGGGAAGTCGTCATCGTTTGAACTGCCGTTTGCCGGCGAGAGGCCATGTGGCGACAAAAACCCCGGAGACCGCTCGCTTTACTCAATGTTCCGTAAAAATATGAAGTTAAATTCGTTGCCAGCCGTGATTTGGCGTAAAGACCGGCAAATGGGCTATCATCGCCCGAGGTTCTCGCAAACACGTGTGGGAGCCATTGGTGTGCCTTGCGTTGCGAGCGCGGCGTATCCGCCGCTCACGAGCGGCGGCCTCATTGAAGCGTGGGCTGCTTTTTACGCATAATATTACTACCTTGGCGTATCCGCCGCTCACGAGCGGCGGCCTCATTGAAGCA
>JANQSV010000309.1 GCA_028279115.1 Pseudomonadales bacterium | reverse complement strand
GCCTATCTCTGCGACGGCAAGAATCTGATCGGCTACGCCGGCTTCAAGCAGCATTGCGCGGTCTGGTTCCACCAGGGCGTTTTCCTGAAGGACGAAGCCGGCAAGTTGAGCAACGCCCAGGAAGGCAAGACCCAGGCCATGCGGCAATGGAAGTTCGCCCCCGGCGAGGAAGTCCCCCGCGACCTGCTGCACGCCTACGCGCTCGAAGCCATCGAGAATCACAAGGCCGGCAAAAAGGTGAAACCGGTATCCAGGGAACTGAAGGTGTCTGCTGAACTGGAAAAGGCCATGCAGGAAGATGCGGCTCTACGCGAAGCATTCGATTCACTCACCCCCGGCAAGCAAAAGGAATACGCCGAACACATCGGCAGCGCCAAACAAGAGAAGACCCGCCTCTCACGCCTCGAAAAAGCCCGCCCCCAGATCCTCGCCGGCATCGGACTGCACGACAAATACCGAAAATAGCCGGCTGAAATCGCCTCGCGTTTCCAATAGAATCCGCGGTCTTGTGCGCTCTAGCGCGAACCTGCGGCCGAGAGAAACAAATTGAGCAGAGGAATCAGCGGATTCGGCGCCTACATTCCGCAGGCGCGGCTGCAGCGGGCCGTCATCGCCGAGGCGCACGCCTGGTTCGACGCCAGTCTCAAGTCCCTTGGGCGCGGTGAGCGCAGCATGTGCAACTGGGACGAAGACACGATCACCATGGGCGTCGAAGCCGCGGCCGATTGCCTGGCCGGGTTCGATAGCTTCGCACCTGAAAGCCTCTATTTCGCTTCGACAACCTTCCCCTTCCTCGACCGGCAGAATTCCGTCGTACTCGCCGAAGCCCTGGATCTCCCGCGGCAAGTGCTGGCCATGGATGTCGGAGCTTCCCAGCGCGCCGCGACCTCTGCATTGCTCGCCTTGCTGCAAGGCGAGCGCGACGGCCTGGTCGTGGCGTCGGAGCACCGCCGCGCCAAGGCCGGCTCCCGGGCCGAGATGCTCTGGGGCGACGCGGCGGCGGCCGTTGCCACGGGCGGCGGACCGGTGCTGGCTGAATTCGTCGGCGGCGAAAGTCTCGCGACTGACTTCGTCGATCACTATCGCGGCGGCGAATTCGACTACGACTGGGAAGAACGCTGGATCCGCGACGAAGGCTATCTGAAGATCGTGCCCGAGGCGGTCAACCGCCTGCTCGAAAAATACGGCGCCGGCGCGGGGGACATCGCGCATTTCATCTTGCCCACCGACCAGGCGCGCACGCCGCCGGCGGTGGCGAAGCGGCTGGGCATCGATCCCGGCGCCATCGTCGACAACCAGGCCGCGACAGTAGGCGTCGCGGGAGCAGCGCAACCGCTGCTGCTGCTCGCGAAGACCCTCGAATCGGCCAATCCCGGCGATCTCATATTGCTCACCGCATTCGGACAAGGCTGCGACGCCTTGCTGTTCCGCGCCACTGAAGCGATCGGCGGCTTCAAGCCCGCCGCGGGCGTCTCCGGAGCGCTCGCCGCCGGCCGCGAGGAATCGAGCTATTCCAAGTTTCTCGCGTTCAACGACCTGGTCGAACGCGACATCGGAAAACGCGGCGAAACCGACAAGCAGACTTACCTGTCCGGCTATAATCGCCGGCGAGACCTGGTGACTTCTTTCGTCGGCGGCAAGTGCAGAATATGCGGCACCGTGCAGATTCCCCGGGAAAAGTATTGCGTCAATCCGGAATGCAACGCGCTCGACAGCCAGGACAGCTATTCATTTGCCGACAAGCAAGGCACGGTACTGACCTGGACCGCCGACCGCCTTACCTTCGACTGGAGCCCGCCCGCATATTTCGGCATGGTGCAATTCGACGGCGGCGGCAAACTGATGATGGACTTCACCGAGGTCCGGGAAGGCACTATCGATTCCGGGTCAAGAATTTCGGTACATTTCAGAGTCCGACAGTTTGACCAGCAACGAGGTTTCAGAAAATACTTCTGGAAAGCGAGAATTGTTGAAACCACATAGAATCCCCAACGAGATTCTGCGACAAAACGGCAGGATTGCCGTTTTGGACGGCGCAAAGCGCCGCCCTTCCGAGGTGAGGGGCATGGATGCCCCGAATCACTCCGCTTCGCTACGCGCAGAATGACGGCGGGTGTCTGCACTATGTGAGTTGCCGTCGAGTGGCGGGAGGTTTAGCGGGCGTGCGAGGCAGGAAGCCGAGCCCGAAGCCTACAGGGACGTATTTACGGCGTCCGCTTAACCTCCCGCCACTCGGCGGCAACGGATCGAAGCCACAGCCAAGAGGAAACAGCAATGGCGCAAGGCATCAAAGACAAGGTCGTAATTCTGGGCATGGGCTGCAGCAAGTTCGGCGAACGCTGGGACGCCAGCCCGTCCGATCTGATGGTCGAGGCGTTCGAGGAATGTCTCGGCGATGCGGGCATCGAACGCGGCGCGATCGAGGCCGCCTGGTTCGGCGCCGGCATCGACGCCTTCCACGTCGGCGCGAGCGCCTTGCCCATGGCCATCGCCTTGCGCCTGAACTACATCCCGGTGACCAAGGTCGAGAACATGTGCGCCACGGGCACCGAAGCCTTTCGCGGCGCGGTGTACGCCGTCGCCTCCGGCGCTTGCGACATCGCCCTCGCGCTTGGCGTGGAGAAATTGAAGGACACCGGCTACGGCGGCCTGCCGCAACGCTCGAGAGGCGTCGAGAACGACATGTACTGGCCCAACCTGTCGGCGCCCGGGGCATTCGCGCAACTGGCCACCGGCTATCGCGCGCGGCACCGTCTCAACAGGCAGGACCTGAAACGCGCCATGGCCCATGTCTCGGTCAAGAGCCACGCCAACGGCGTCAAGAATCCGAAAGCCCACCTGCGCCGCGAGATTACCGAGCAGCAGGCCATCGATGCGCCGTACATCGCCGAACCCATCGGGCTGTTCGATTGCTGCGGCGTCAGCGACGGCTCCGCCTGCGCCATCGTCACTACCCCGGAAATCGCCCGCAGCCTGGGCAAGGAGCATCTGGTTGCGGTCAAGGCGCTGCAACTGGCGGTATCGAACGGTACCGAATCCGGCCACGAAAGCTGGGACGGCTCCTATCTCAAGACCACCCGCATCGCCGCCCAGCGCGCCTACGACGAAGCGGGCGTGCGCAAGCCGGCGCAGGAAATCGGCATGACCGAAGTACATGACTGTTTTTCCATCACCGAACTGGTGACCATGGAAGATCTGCAGTTGACCGGGGAAGGCAAGGGCGTAACCGCCGTGCTCGACGGCGAGTTCGACGCCGAAGGCAAGCTGCCTTGCCAGATCGACGGCGGCCTGAAATGCTTCGGCCACCCGATCGGCGCCTCCGGCCTGCGCATGATCTACGAGAACTACCTGCAATTGCAGGGCAGGGCGGGACCGCGGCAACTGGCGGATCCGAAGCTGGGACTGAACCACAATCTCGGGGGCTTTCCGCACCAGAACATCTGTAGCATCTCCATGATCGGGCATTTGTGAACAGCGAGTCGCGGTGAAGCCCGAACCTGCTGCGAATACGGAAACGGAACACGCGGTCGCTTCGCGACTGCATGGCGAATTGCGCCGGCAGATCGG
>JANQSV010000396.1 GCA_028279115.1 Pseudomonadales bacterium | reverse complement strand
TGCGCCAGGCGGCGGTCGGAGAATCCTTCGCGCTTGAGCCGGAACAACTCCTGCGCGGACAATTCTTCGAGTTTCCTGCCGTCCAGCGCCTGTTCCTGTTTGACCAGATCCTCGATCTGGATGAGGAACCACGGATCGATGCCGGAAAGTCCGGCGACTTTCTTGAGCGACCAGCCGTAGCGGAAGGCTTCGGCGACATACCAGAGCCTTTGCGCTCCGGCCTCTGTCAACTCCCGGGTCAACTTTACCTTGATGTTGTTGGCGCCGTGGTCGAGTATCGGCTCAAGGCCGCAAACTCCCACTTCCAGCCCGCGCAGCGCCTTTTGCAGGGACTCCTTGAAAGTGCGGCCGATCGCCATTACTTCGCCCACCGACTTCATCTGGGTCGTGATGCGGTCGTTGGCCTCGGGGAATTTCTCGAAAGTGAAACGCGGGATCTTGGTCACCACGTAGTCGATGCTCGGTTCGAAGGAAGCCGGCGTGACGCCGCCGGTAATCTCGTTGCGCAATTCGTCGAGGGTGTAACCGACCGCCAGTTTCGCCGCCACCCGGGCAATGGGAAATCCGGTCGCCTTGGAGGCGAGCGCCGAGGAGCGCGACACGCGCGGATTCATTTCGATGACGACCAGCCGGCCGTCTTCCGGATTCACCGCGAATTGCACGTTCGAGCCGCCGGTTTCCACGCCGATCTCGCGCAGCACGGCGATCGCCGCGTTGCGCATGATCTGGTATTCCTTGTCGGTAAGGGTCTGGGCGGGCGCCACGGTGATCGAATCCCCGGTGTGGACGCCCATGGCGTCGAGATTTTCGATGGGACAGACAATGATGCAATTGTCGTTGCGGTCCCGCACGACTTCGAGTTCGAATTCCTTCCAGCCGATCAGCGACTCGTCGATCAGCAATTCGTTGGTGGGAGACAGTTCCAGGCCGCGCGAGCAGATTTCCTCGAATTCCTCGCGATTGTAGGCAATGCCGCCGCCGGTTCCGCCGAGCGTGAAGGAGGGCCGGACGATGCAGGGGAAGCCGATCTGCTCGAGCGCCTCGAACGCCTGTTTCATGTCATGGGCCATGCCGTGGCGCGGGGTCTCGAGGCCGATGGCCTTCATCGCCTTGTCGAACAGTTCGCGGTCTTCCGCCTTGTCGATGGCTTCGCGGCTGGCGCCGATCAGTTCCACGCCGTATTTCTTCAATACGCCCATGCGGTTGAGATCGAGCGCGCAATTGAGCGAGGTCTGTCCGCCCATGGTCGGCAACAGCGCGTCCGGGCGTTCGCGCTCGATGATCTTCTCGACGATGGACCAGGTGATCGGTTCGATATAGGTAGCGTCCGCCATGGCCGGGTCGGTCATGATGGTGGCGGGATTCGAATTCACGAGAATGACGCGAAAGCCCTCTTCCTTGAGCGCGCGGCAGGCCTGTACGCCGGAATAGTCGAACTCGCATGCCTGCCCGATGATTATGGGCCCGGCGCCGATGATCAGAATGCTCTTGATGTCAGTGCGCTTGGGCATGGCCGCTCATCAACTCGATGAAATGGTCGAACAGGGGCGAGGCGTCGTGGGGGCCGGGACTCGCCTCGGGATGTCCCTGGAACCCGAATGCGGGTTTTTCCCGATGGGCGATGCCTTGCAGACTGCCGTCGAACAGCGAGCGGTGTGTGCAGCGCAGTTGTTCCGGCAGGCTTTCCTCATCAACGGCGAAGCCGTGATTCTGGCTCGTGATCAGCACCGTGCCGTCATCCAGATTGCGCACGGGATGATTGGCGCCGTGATGACCGTGGGGCATTTTCACCGTGCGCGCGCCGCCGGCGAGACCGAGCAACTGATGTCCGAGACAGATGCCGAACAGCGGAATGCCGGCATCGAGAAACTCCCTCACGGCGGCGATGGCGTAATCGCAGGGCTCGGGGTCGCCGGGCCCGTTGGAAAGAAAGATGCCGTCGGGCTGCATGGCCAGCGCTTCCGCGGCCGGCGTCATCGCCGGCACGACGGTCACCGCGCAGCCGCGCGATGCCAGCAGACGCAGGATGTTCCGCTTTACGCCGAAGTCGTAGGCGACGACCCGGAAGCGGCTTTTTTCGGCGGGCCGGTAACCGGCGCCGAGCGCCCAGTGTCCCTGGTCCCATTCGAATCGTTCCGCGACGCTGACTTCCCGCGCCAGATCCATTCCCTTCAGGCCGGGAAAAGCGCGGGCTTCGGCGAGCGCCCGCTCCGCGCCTGCTTTCGCACCACCTTTATCAAGTTCCGGGCCCGACAGCAGGCAACCGTTCAACGAGCCCTTTTCGCGCAAGATGCGCGTCAGCCGGCGCGTATCGATGTCGGCGATAGCGACCACCCCCTGGGCGCGGAGGAAGTCTTCCAGCGTCTGCCGGCAACGGAAGTTGCTCGCGAGCAGCGGCAGATCGCGAATGACAAGTCCGGCGGCCCAGGCCCTGGCCGACTCTTCGTCCTCGGAATTGGCGCCGGTATTGCCGATGTGAGGATAGGTAAGGGTAACGATCTGACGCGCGTAGGACGGATCGGTCAATATTTCCTGATAGCCCGTCATCGCGGTATTGAAAACGACTTCGCCACTGCTGCATCCCTGTGCGCCGATGGCGACGCCCTCGAAAAGATTCCCGTCTTCAAGGGCCAGAATCGCGGATTTTTCCAACTTTCGCTCCAGTCAGCAACGCGGAATGCGGGCACAAAAAAGCGGAATGGAGATTGCCCCGTTCCGCATTCAGAAACAGCCTGCCTGCTTCATGTCGTTGAGGCTGTCCGCACAGGTTTCAGCATTCCACATACTGAGAGGGCATTCTAGGAAGATTCACCGCCCCTGTCTACTTCAAAATAGTGGCTTCGATCCGTCTCCGTCGGGAGGCGGATC
>JANQSV010000383.1 GCA_028279115.1 Pseudomonadales bacterium | reverse complement strand
AATCCGGAGAAACCTGGATGAAAAGAGCAATGCGTTTGATTTCGACTTTCGCCGCGGGCGCCTGGTTCCTGACCATGATTCCGGCCGCATTGGGCCAGACCGGGACCGACGTCTACGCGGGAGACTGGCCGACTCATCACGGCAACGAACTCGCCCAACGCTATTCGCCGCTCGACCAGATCAACGCCGACAACGTCGGCTCGCTGCAGATCGCCTGGCGCTATTCGACGGCGAACATCGGCCCCCAGCCCGAATTCAACGCCACCTTCACACCGCTCGAAGTCGACGGCGTCATGTACACCACCATGGGCGCCACGCGCAACGTCGCGGCGCTCGACGCCACCAACGGACAATTGCTCTGGTTGTGGCGGCCGCGGGAAGGCGAGAGATTCGACGCCGCCCCGCGCAAGGGCTCGGGCCGCGGGATTTCCTATTACCGCTTCGGCGACGAGCGGCGCATCATTACCGTCACGCCGGGCTTTTTCCTCGTTTCCCTCGACGCCGAAACCGGCATTCCCGACCCGAATTTCGGCGACAACGGCCGGGTCGACATGTTTGAGGGCCTGCGTCTCGGCCAGGGCCGCGAAGACGTCGATATCGGCTCGTCCATGCCGCCGTTCATCATGAACGACGTGGTCGTGGTCGGTCCGGCGCATCGGGTTTCCATGCGTCCGCCGTCAATGTACAACGTCAAGGGCGACGTGCGCGGCTTCGACGCGCGGACCGGCGAATTGCTCTGGACTTTCCACACCATTCCCGAATCCGGCGAGGTCGGCATCGAAACCTGGCTCGGCGACGGCGCGGAAATCACCGGCAACGCCGGCGTCTGGGCCACGATGTCGGGCGATCCTGAACTTGGACATGTTTACCTGCCCACCGAATCCGCCACCGGCGACCGCTTCGGCGGCGACCGTCCGGGCGATAATCTGTTCGCCAACAGCGTGGTCGCGCTCGACATCCGGACCGGCGAGCGGCAATGGCATTATCAACTGATTCATCACGACATCTGGGACTGGGACAATCCCTCCGCGGCGGTGCTGGCCGATCTGCCCAACGGCCGCAAGGTCCTCGCCCAGGTCACCAAGCAGGCCTTCGTCTACACCTTCGACCGCACGAACGGCGAGCCGATCTGGCCCATAGCGGAACTGCCGGTGCCCGCCGGCGACGTGCCTCGCGAGTGGTATTCGCCGACGCAGCCTTTCCCGACCCGGCCGCCCGCGGTTGACCGCCAGGGCTTCACCGAAGACGACCTGATCGACTTCACGCCCGAATTGCGCGCCGAGGCGCTGGCCTCGCTGGAAGGTTTCCGCCTCAGCCCGAACCTCTATTCGCCGCCCTCGGAGCGGGAAGCGGCCGACGACACGAGAGGAACCTTGAGCCTGCCTTCGGCGACCGGCGGCCCCAACTGGGAGGCCAGCGTGCTCGATCCGGAAACCGGTTACCTGTATATCCCCTCCCGCACCGCGCTCTCGGTGTTGTCGGTGGAAAAGGATCCGAATTCCGATGTCGATTTCAGCATGGCCTTCGGCGTTCGCGTGCCGCGGGTGCAAGGTCTGCCCATTGTTCAGCCGCCTTATGGCCGGATCACGGCGCTCGACATGAACTCCGGCGAAATGCTCTGGCAAATCGCCAATGCCGATACTCCGCCAAACATCGCCAACAATCCGGCGCTGGAAGGCGTCGACCTGCCGCGCACCGGCGTCGAGACCAAGTCGGGTCTGCTGGTGACCAAAACCTTGTTGTTCGCCGGCGAAGGCGTCGGCGGCGGCAACACGTTCCGCGCCCACGACAAGGCGACCGGCGAAATCCTGTTCGAAATGGAACTGCCGGCGACCCAGACCGGGGTGCCGATGACTTATGAACACGACGGCAAGCAATATATCGCCATGGTCGTCAGCGGCGGCACACCCGCCGAAATCGTGGCCTACGCATTGCCGTAAGCCAGTTGGCGAGAAATTCCATCCATGGAATTTCTCATTGAGCAAAACAAAAGCGTGGTTTTGTATTGCTCACGGATTCAATGGCTTGCGCCATCGAATCCGGCGGCGCTTCCTTGTGCCGCGCGAAAGTTCCGATTTCATCGGAGCTTTCTTGAACCATGGAGGAGAATGAAAATGCGAAAACTCTGCTTGGCGCCGCTGTTGTTGCTGGTCAGCCTGCCAGCCGCCGCTCAGACCTGGGTGATCGACAAGGGGCAATCGAAGGTCATCTTCCACTACACCTATACCGGCGACCCCTACCAGGGCGAGTTCAGGAATGTCGATGCCGTGTTCGAGATCGACCCGATGAACCCGGGCTCGTGCAATTTCACCGTGACGATCCCCATCGGAGAACTCTGGCTCGATTCTCCCGAGGCGATCAACTATCTGCTCGACATCGAACTGTTCGACGTCGACCAGTTTCCCACCGCGAGCTTCGAAGCCGTGGAATGCCGTTTGACATCGATGGATTCCTTCACGTCCAACGGCAGCCTGACGATCCGCAACGTGACCCGCCCCATGAGCTTTCCGTTCACCCTCGGCATCGAGAACAACGACGGCCGGATCGGCTTTCGCTTGCAGAGCAACGTCACGATCAGGCGGCTCGAATTCGGCGTCGGCCAGGGCTACTGGGCGAGCACCGCCGAGATTCCCAACGACATCGGCATCGAAGTCGACATCTTCGCGTACCGGCAATAGCAGGTAAGGCGCCAACGCCAAAATCATTTCCCCTCCGGGGGAATCGGATTCGCGAAGCGAATATGATGGGGCTGGCCTTCGAAGCCAGCACAAAACATTGAAAATCCCGGAAACCCAATGACTAGATTTCCCCCAAAACGACTGCTGCCACTTGCAGCCCCGCTGCTTCTCGCCGGCTGCGACAGCAGCATTCTGACACCCGATGTCGAGACCGAGATCACCGAAATCCGCTCGGGGCAGTACAGACTCGACCGGAATCACGCAACACTGTTGTGGAAGGTCGATCATCTGGGGTTTTCGACTTTCGTCGGTCGCTTCAACGATTTCGACGCCTCGCTCGACTTCGATCCGGAGAACCTCGCGCATTCCAGCCTCGAAGTCGTCGTCAACACCGCCGGTCTCGATGTCAACATCCCCGAGTTCGAAGAAGAACTGCGCGGCGACAACTGGTTCAACGTCGAGGCGTTTCCCCAGGCTGTCTATCGCACGACTTCCTTCTCCGAGGCCATCGACGGGAACACCTTCGTCTTCAACGGTGAATTGACCTTCATGGGAACCACGGCGCCGGTCGCGCTCGAAATCGATTTCCATGGGGGAGGGCGCAACTTTCTGACGCGCAGCTATACCGTCGGCTTCTCGGCGCGCGCCAACTTCCAGCGCTCGACTTTCGGCTTGGATCGATTCGTGAGTTTCGGCATTGGCGACGACATCGAACTTGAGATTCATGTGGAGTTCATGGATACCGGCGGGGAATCCCGACCGGTTCAACCGTGATTATATTCCGGCCCCCGACCCGGCCATATGATGCAGGGCGGCGCCCGCATCAAGCAAGATGGTTATGATATTGGGGGAGTCAATTCGTAAACTTTCGACGCAAATTCGCGGAATTTCCGCGAAACTGGCTTGGGGCGGAAGGCATCTGGCGCGAACCGCCGCGGCGCGCGCCGCCACCCTTTCGCGGCGACTTGCCGCGGCGCCGCATCGGCGTTGGCCGAATCTGCGGGAGAAAGCGAGAGCCTACCACCATCTGGCGCGCCTGCATCGGCCGGTGGGAATCTATCTCCTGCTATGGCCGACGATCAGCGCCTTGTGGCTTGCTTCGATGGGTGTCCCATCTTTCATGGGTGTCCCATCTTTCGGGTTGCTGTTCATCTTCGTTTTCGGCACGGTCGTCATGCGTTCCGCCGGCTGTTGCATCAACGACTTCGCCGACTGTCACATCGACGGTGAAGTGCCGCGCACCCGCGAGCGTCCACTGGCGACCGGGCAACTCAGCCGTCGGGAAGCCCTGTACGGATTCGCCGCGCTCTCTCTGACGGGCTTCGTGCTCGTGTTGTTCACCAATCTGCCGACGATATTGCTGGCAATCGCGGCGATGCCCGTCATCGCCTTGTATCCCTTCCTCAAGCGCGTCACCCACATGCCTCAAGTTGTGCTCGGCTTCGCCTTTTCCTGGGGAATCCTGATGGCCTTCACCGCGCAGACCGGCGGCTTGCCCGCTCAAGCATGGCTGCTGTTTCTCGCCAATTGCCTGTGGACGATTGTCTACGACACCCAATACGCCATGGTCGACCGGGAGTACGACCGGCGTCTCGGCATGAAATCCACCGCGATTCTGTTTGGCGATGCGGACAACATGATGATCGGCCTGTTGCAGGTCATGTTCATCGCCGCGATGTGGCTGGCGGGACGGCAGTTCGACCTGGGACTGCCTTACTTTCTGTCTCTGGTCGGCGCGAGCCTGCTGTTCGCCTGGCAGCAGATTCTGACCAGCGACCGCCAGCCCGAAGCCTGCTTCAGGGCCTTCGTCAGCAATCAATGGGTCGGCGCGCTGATCTTTCTCGGCATCGTGCTGGCGTAGCCAAACCTCGCCGGCAATTCCGCTTTGTCTGGTTTTGGCGCGGAATCTCCTGTCGCGCATTCAGGGGGCGTACCGCGAGTCGTGTAAAATATCCACTTCTCGAATCAGGCGGTCTGATTGAATCAGTGGCGACTCCCGGATGACTTCGGAACGGACCAAGGCAACGATCTTCGATGTCGCCCGATGCGCGGGCGTCTCCATCAAGACCGTTTCGCGCGTGGTCAACAACGAACCCAACGTGCGCCAGCGGACCCGGGACAAGGTGCTGCGCTCGGTGCGGGAACTGCGCTATCGGCCCAATGCCGCGGCTCGCGAGCTGGGCGGCAGGCGTTCGCGCGTAGTCGGCTTGATCTACGAAAACGCGCAGGAGTTCAGCTATCTGAACGACCTGTTCAACGGTGCGCTCCGCATCTGCGAACCGGCGGGTTACACCTTGCTGTTGCGTCCGCTGACCTTGCCCGACCCCGAGATCGTCGAACACATCCGACAGTTCGCACTGAACGCGCGGGTGGAGGGATTCGTGCTGCCCGCCCCCTTGGGCGATCTGCCCGAAGTATCTGCCTTGCTGCGGGAAATGAAGATTCCCTTCGCGGCGATTACGCCCCGGGAGCCGGCGCCGGACGAGATCAACATTCTCTGCAACGACGAAGCGGCGAGTTTTTCGCTTACCGAGTTGCTGGTCGGCCAGGGACACAGGGACATCGGCTTCATCAAGGGCCATCCCGACCATGGCGCGAGCGCCAAGCGTTTTGCCGGGTACCGGCGGGCGCTGAAGAAACATCGCCTGCCTTATTCGGCGCGCCTGGTGCGGCAGGGTTATTTCGATTTCGGCTCGGGCCGGGCCGCGGCGGCCAGACTGCTCGATCTGCCACAGCCGCCAAGCGCAATCCTCGCGAGCAACGACGACATGGCGGCCGGGGTAATCTTCGAAGCGCGGGGGCGGGGACTGAACGTGCCCGGCGATCTTTCCATCGCGGGATTCGACGACACCCGGTTTTCCTCGCGCATCTGGCCGCCGCTGACCACGGCGCGGCAGCCGATCATCAAGATGGCTGAAACGGCCGCGGGCCTGCTTATCGACAAGCTCGACGGCAGCGCCGCGGCAACCCCGGCAGCGCCATTCGAGTGCGAGGTGGTCATCAGGGAATCCACCGCATCCCTCGATTGACTTTCACATCCGCGGAACAGACCTGTGGGGCGACGCATGCGTCGCCCCACAGTCTGGGTTGTGGTATCGGTGGCTGCCGCTCAGCATTGACAGCGCTGTCAGCTTGCTGGTAATAGAGAGATCTGAAAATATATTCGGGATTCCCACATGCCGGCAGAGCAAGCCCGGGCCGCGAACGGCGGCGGCGCCTATATCTGGCTGACCAGCCTGAGCGCGGCGCTCGGCGGATTCCTGATGGGCTTCGACGCCTCGGTAATTTCAGGCGTCGTGGGGTTCATCGAAGACGAGTTCCAGTTGAACGAGCTTCAACTCGGCTGGGCCGTCGCCTCGCTGACCCTGACTTCGACCCTGGCCATGCTCGGCGCGGGTCCGCTCAGCAATCGCATCGGCCGCGTCGGCGTACTGCGGGCGTCGGCGTTGCTGTTTCTGGTTTCGGCGATCGGTTGCGCCCTAGCCCCCGGATACTCTTTCCTGGTATTCGCGCGCATGGTCGGCGGCTTCGCCGTCGGCGCGGCGCTGATCGTCGCGCCCATGTATATCGCAGAGGCGGCGCCGGCGGCCATCCGCGGCAGGCTGGTTTCGCTCAACCAGCTCAACATCGTGATCGGGATTTCGGCCGCGTTCTTCAGCAACTATCTGCTGTTGCAATTGTCCCAATCGGACAATCCCCTGATCGCTCCCGAACTGCTCTGGCGCTGGATGCTCGGTGTCGAGGCATTGCCCGCGGCGCTCTACCTGTTCATGTTGCAATGGGTTCCGGAAAGCCCGCGCTGGCTGCAATTGCGCGGCCGCGCTGGCGAGGCGCTGGGAATCCTGGTTCGAATCAACGGCGAGGCGGGCGGCAGGCGTGAGCACGCCGCGATCGAGGCCTGCCTTGCTGCCGGGGAATCCGGCGCGCCGGCGGGCTTCGCCGAGTTGCTGCGCCCGCATCTGCGCCTCGTGCTGCTGATCGCCCTGACCATCGGCATCGTGCAACAGGCAACCGGCATCAACGCGGTTTTCTTCTACGCGCCGATGATTTTCGAGCAAAGCGGCATCGGCAACGACGCCGCCTTCCTGCAAGCGGTGCTCGTGGGACTGGTCAATCTGCTGTTCACGATCGTGGCGATCCTGTGCATCGACCGGCTCGGGAGAAAACCGCTGCTGTTCACGGGCCTGGCCGGCATCGCCGTCTTCATGCTGCTGCTCTCCTGGACTTTCAGCCAGGCCACTTACGAGTTGAGCGAAGAGTCGGTCGCCGCGGTCGCGGATGCGGAGTCGAGAGCCGCGCTCGAGCCGCTCGCGGGCCGGCAATTCGATGACGAAAACGCCTTGCGGGCCGCGCTTTCCGCAGCGGGCATAGGCGACGCCGGCGGTCTCGAATCGGAACTCGTCGCCCAGGCGGTAGAGGTTGACACGGCTCTTGTGTTGACGGGAATCCTGGGATTCGTCGCCTGTTTCGCGTTCTCGGTGGGACCGATCATGTGGGTGCTGTTCGCGGAACTTTTTCCCAACTATGTCAGGGCGGCGGCGATCTCTTTCGTCGGCCTGGTGAATTCCGGCGTCAGTTTCCTGGTGCAGGTGCTCTTCCCCTGGGAACTCGCCACATTCGGCAGCAGCCTGACTTTTCTGATCTATGGCCTCGTGGCCATTGCCGGACTTGCCATGCTCGTTCGCATCATGCCGGAGACCCGCGGCAAATCGCTGGAAGAACTGGAACAGACACTGGCCGCGAGGGGCGGATCATGAACAGATTGCAAGTGCATTTGACCGGACTCGTCTGCGCCGCGGGCTTGAGTGCGGGCGCGGCAGCCCAGGATGGGCCCATTCCCGTCGAAATCCGCGGCGAACCAGGCAATTTCATGCTTTACCGCGGCGGCGAGCCATATCACGCAAGAGGCGCCGGCGCCGAGACGCTTGGCGATCTCGAATCGCTCGCCGCTAACGGCGCCAATTCGGTGCGCACCTGGCGGCCGGGCGACGGCAGCGTGCTCGATATTGCGCGCGAGCTTGGCCTGACGGTCGCGCTTTGCATCGAAATCGCCCGCGAGCGGCACGGCTTCGACTACGACGACGAGGAAGCCGTGGCGCGGCAATTCGGGGAAGCGCGGGAAATCGTGCTGCGTTATCGCAGCCATCCTGCCCTGCTCGCCTGGATCATCGGCAACGAAATGAACCTCGAATACGAGAATCCGCGCGTGTACGACGCCATCAACGACATCTCGCGCATGATTCACGAACTCGACCCCTACCATCCCACCACCTCGACCACCGCCGGCATGGGCGCCGATCTCGCGGGGGTGATTCGACAGCGGGCGCCGGACCTGGATTTTCTCAGCGTCCAGGTTTATGGCGCGGTGTTCGATCTGCCGCTGATGCTGGCGGAGGTCGATCCGGAAATGCCGCTGATGATCACCGAATGGGGCGCCATCGGCCATTGGGAAGTGCCCCTTGCCGAATGGGGCGCGCCCATCGAATTGAACAGCTCGGCCAAGGCGGACGTCTACCGCCGCGCTTACGAGGAAATGCTCGCGCCGATGCAAGGCCGGCTGATCGGAAATTACGCGTTTCTTTGGGGGCAGAAGCAGGAACGCACGCCGACCTGGTACGGCGTTTTCACCGCGGACGGGCGAAGCACCGCAGCGGTGGACGTGTTGCATCGAATCTGGACCGGGCAATGGCCGGACAATCGCGCTCCGTTGCTAGGGGAAATGCGGCTCGAAGGCAAGCAGGCGGACGAGAGCGTACGGCTGGCGGCGGGACGGGAATATACCGCGGCGGTCAGCGCCGAAGACCTCGACGGCGACAACCTGATCTTCGACTGGCGCGTAATGGAAGAAAGCACGGCGACCCAGACCGGAGGCGACCCGGAGGATATTCCGCCGGAACTCGACGGCCTGATAGCCGACCCGGCACTGCCCGAAATCAACCTGCGTGCGCCGGCAAGCCCCGGCGCCTACCGCCTTTTCGTATACGTCGGCGACGGCCAGGGGCGAGTCGCCCACGCGAACATTCCATTTCATGTCGACGCAAATTGAGTAGTCCGGAGAAAAAACAAATGTCGGATATGGATCGGGAAGGGATTCTTTCCGCCTGGCTCGAGCGCATGACGCTGCGCCAGAAAATCGGCCAGATGACAATGGCCGAACGGCTTTCGATAACGCCCGAAGACGTGAAGAACCACGCCCTCGGCGCGATATTGTGCGGCGGCGGCTCCCACCCGGGGGACAATACCCTGGACGACTGGATCGCCATGAACGATGCCTATTGGCAAGCCGCCGTGGGAGACGAGGACAGCCCCGGCATCCCGATCTTGGTCGGTGTCGACGCGGTGCACGGTCACGGCAATCTCAAGGGCGCAACGGTATTTCCCCATAATATCGGTCTCGGCGCCGCGGGCGATCCGGAACTCGTCGCCGCAGTCGCCCGCGCAACGGCCAGGGAAATCCTCGCCAGCGGGCTGGAATGGAATTTCGCTCCCGCGCTTTCCGTCGTGCAGAACTGCAAATGGGGCCGCAGTTACGAAAGTTTCGGCAGCGATCCCGACCTCGTCGCCACGCTCGGCGCGAGCTACGTCGAAGCGTTGCAGGCAGAAGGCGTCATTGGCTGCGTCAAGCATTGGGTCGGCGACGGCGGCACCTGGCAGGGCATGGACCAGGGCGAGACGACCCTGCCCTGGGAAGATCTCGAAGCGACCCATATCGCGCCGTACTACCCCTCGATTGAGCAAGGCGTCATGAGCGTCATGGTGTCCTTCAACAGTTGGAACGGCGACAAATGCCACGGCCACCGTTTCCTGGTTACCGAATTGCTCAAGGAAAAACTCGGTTTCGAGGGGATCGTGCTGTCCGACTGGGACGGCATCGACTACCTCGACGAAGATTACGGCGCGGCAATCCGCAAATCGGTGAACGCCGGCCTCGACATGTTCATGATCTCCGAGCGCTGGAAGGAATTCATCGACACTTTCGAGCGGCAGGTGCTCGAAGGCCACGTGGACATCGCCAGGGTCGACGACGCCGTGCGCCGCATCCTGTGCACCAAGCTGCGTTACGGGTTGTTCGACATGCCGCGCCCCGCGAATCGGCCCGGCATCGGCAACTCGGATTTTGCCTGCGCCGCCCACCGGGAGCTCGCGCGGCGGGCGGCCCGGCAATCCCAGGTGCTGCTCAAGAACGAACGGGAGACGCTGCCGCTGAATCGCGGACAGCGAATCCTCGTGGCCGGAAAGAACGCGCACAACCTCGGCCATCAATGCGGCGGCTGGACCGTGAGCTGGCAAGGCGAGACAGGCAACGACACGATCAGGGGCGAGACGATCTGGGAGGGAATCCGGGCGCTGGCGCCGAACGCCGAACTCAGCGATGGCCTCGACGGCAGCGACGCCGACCCTGAGCGGCACGACATCGCGGTCGTGGTCATCGGCGAAAAGCCTTACGCCGAAGGTCATGGCGACATCCGGCCGGGCGATCATCTCTTCGTCGAAGCCGGATCGCGGATCAACGGCCTGATGAATCCGCTCGAGGCCTATGCCGGCACCTTCGTGCACTCGGAAGTTCATCCCGAGGATCTCGCCTGCATCCGCAACATCGCCGCCAGGGGCATTCCGGTAGTCGCCGTGCTGGTCTCGGGCCGGCCGTTGATCGTCAACGGGGAACTCGATGCGTCGGCGGCGTTTGTCGCGGGCTGGCTTCCCGGCGCCGAGGGCCGCGGCGTAGCCGAAGTTCTGATGGGAGACTACGAGTTTACCGGCCGATTGCCGACCCCCTGGCCGGGACCGGAACACAAGGACGGACTGCTCCCGGGGACCGGAGCGGTTTTCCCGATCGGCCATGGTCTCCAATCGAATTCAAAACGAAAAGACCTCGGGGAAAAATCGGGCGAAGCCGGCGCCGCAGGCCTTGATAAATGTTCGCGCCAATCGCATACTGGCGTCAGTTAACCGAAGTCGTCGAGATATGGAGATTAGGCTGTGTCAGCTTCGACCGGCGGCATGAATTCCAGTATCCAGCCGTATCCGCTTCTGCGCTCGCTATATCAACCTGTGGCGGCATTCGAGGAATTGTCCCGCGGCGAGCCAAACCCTCTTGCCGTTTTCCTTCGCTACTCCCTGTGGCTGCTTTTGCTGCCGCCTGCTTTCGCGCTCATCGGCGGCGCCAATTTCGGCTGGCGGGTCGGTGCCCAACAGCCGCTGTTCCTGCCTCCGGGCGAGCTCTGGCTGATCAGCGCGGGCTATTTCCTGGTTCTGGTTTTCGGCCTGTTCAGCACGGCGCTGATCAGCAGATGGATGGCGGCCACCTATGCGGCCAACGCTTCTTTCGGGCGGCACCTGGCGCTGATCACGATCGTCGGCGAACCCCTGGCGGCAGCCAGCGTCGCCCACCTGTTTCCCGATGTGCTCGTGCAGGTGCTGGTGCTGATTCCCACCGCGATCTGGAGCATGCGCCTACTGTACATGGGAATTCCGATCGCGCTGGAGACGCCGCCGGAAAGGGGTATGCTGATGGCTTCGTCGCTGCTGGCCTGGCTGCTGGTGGCGGTGGTGAGCCTGCTCGGCGTCAGCATGACCTTGTGGGTCATGGGGACAGGTCCGTTGCTGGGCGTTTGAACGGGAAGAGGCGGGATTCGAAATCAAGACAATGGAAGCCGCAAACGACAAGGTCTATCACGATAACGTAGTTATCCGGCTGATCCAGTTTTCCGTGATCTGGGCGCTGGTAGCGATGCTCGGCGGTGTCTGGCTCGCGGCGGAACTGATCTGGCCCGGCCTCGATTTCGGCCAATACTGGCTTTCCTACGGCCGTCTGCGCCCACTGCACACCAATGGCGTCATTTTCGGATTCGGCGTCTCGGCGCTGATGGCGACCGCGTTCTACAGCGTCCAGCGCACGTCCCATGCACCGCTGTTCCTGCCGCGGCTGGCCTGGTTCTGCTGCTGCGCCTGGCAGTTGATCGTGCTGCTCGGCGGTCTGTCCCTGCTCGCGGGCTACAACACTTCGAAGGAATACGCCGAACTCGAATGGCCTTTCGATATCGCCATCGCCATCGTCTGGGTGTGCTTCGCCGTGGTCTTTTTCGGCACCATCGCCGTGCGCAGGATACGGCCCATCTACATCTCCAACTGGTTCTACGGCGCGCTGATCATCGTCATCGCCATGTTGCACATCGTCAACAGCCTGGCGCTGCCGGTGAGCCCGATGCGATCCTATTCGCTGTTCGCCGGCGCCCAGGACGCCGTCGTGCAATGGTGGTACGGTCATAACGCCGTCGGTTTCCTGCTCACCGGCGGTTTTCTCGGCATGTTGTACTACTTCCTGCCGAAACACGCGGGTCGCCCGATCTGGAGTTACCGCCTGTCGGTGCTGGCTTTCTGGGCCTTCGTCTACAGCTACATCTGGGCCGGACCGCATCATCTGCATTACAACTCGGTGCCGGAATGGGTGCAGTCGCTGGGCATGGTCATGAGCGTCGTCCTGCTGGCGCCGTCCTGGGCGACCATGGTCAACGGCATCATGACCGTCAGCACGGCCTGGGAAAAATTGCGCACCGACCCGGCGCTCAAGTTCATCGTGCTGTCGCTGGCCTTCTACGGGCTGGCGACCTTCGAGGGGCCGATGATGTCGATTCGCAGCGTCAACGTCGTCAGCCATTTCACTGACTGGACGATCGGCCATGTGCATTCGGGCGCCCTCGGCTGGAACGCCATGATCACTTACGGCACCTTCTATTTCATGGCGCCGCGGCTGGTTGGCGGGGAACTGTACAGCAGCCGTCTGGCCAATCTGCATTTCTGGCTCGCGCTCGGCGGCACCATGCTTTACATCGTCTCTATGTGGGCTGCGGGCGTCTCCCAGGGACTGCTCTGGCTCAGCGTCGACGAAATCGGCGAGTTGAGCTTCGACTTCAGGGACATCATGGCGAGCATGGCGCCTTACTACATCCTGCGGCTCGTGGCGGGAATGGTATTCCTCGCCGGCACCATGCTCATGGCTTACAACCTGTACATGACGGTCAGGGGCCGTCCGGCGCAACGCGTGACCCCGCCGGCGGTCGCCCCCGCTTATGGAGTGAGCCGATGAACGGCATGTCGCTGCATCGCAAGATCGAGGAGAATACCGGGTTGCTCATATTCGGCATCCTGCTCGTTTCGGCGATCGGCGGGCTCGTGCAGTTGCTGCCGATCCTGGACCAGGAAAGTCTGGAGACGGCGGAAGCCAACACCCGGCCGTACAGCGCCGTGGAACTCGCCGGACGGGACATCTACATCCGCGAAGGCTGCAGCGTCTGCCATTCCCAGCAAATACGCCCCCTGATCGCCGAAGTCGAACGCTACGGACCCTATTCGCGGGCCGGGGAATTCGTCTACGACAGGCCGTTCCTGTGGGGTTCGAAGCGCACCGGACCCGATCTGCACCGCATCGGCGGCAGGTATTCCGACGACTGGCATCGCATCCACCTGCTCGATCCCCGCGCAGTTGTACCGGGCAGCATCATGCCGGCCTATCCCTGGCTCGCGCGGCGCGAGGCCTCCGCAGCGGGAGACATTGCGGCGAAGATGTCCGGCCTGCGTCGGCTCGGCCACCCTTACACCGACGAGGAAATCGCGGATGCCGAGGCGGAACTGGAAGGCCTGCTGGAAATCGACGTGCTGATCGCCTATCTGCAATCGCTGGGCGCGGGATATGCGGAGGAAGGATCATGACGGCATTCATTTTCCTCGGCGACATGCTCGTCATGGCGTTCATGGTGGGACTCGCCGTGTGGATTCTCTATCCCGGCAGTTCGAAAACCATGGACGAAATCGCGCGCATACCGCTGGAAGACGAGGACGATCATGGCTGACATGCCATCGGCATTCTGGAGCGGCTGGATCTCTGTATTGACCCTTACCTCCCTGGCGGGGATGGTCTGGCTGGTCTGGAGTGTCTATTTCGACCGCGACCGCGGCCATGAGCAGGAAGCCGGGCCGGTCTGGGACGGCAACCTGAAGGAGGGCGAACGGCCGGCGCCCATGTGGTGGTTCTGGCTGCTGTTCGGCTCACTGATTTTCTCGGTGGTTTATCTCATGCTCTTCCCGGGGCTGGGCAGCTTCGCGGGATTGCTCGACTGGTCCCAGGGCAGCCGGGTTGCCGAAAGCTATGACGACTACGAGGCCAGATTCGCCGGGGTCAGAGCCGAAATCGCGGAAATGAGCCTGGCGGAGATTCAGAACGATACCGGACTGATGGCGGTGGCCGAACGCATTTTCCGCCGGGAATGCGCCGCCTGTCACGGATCGGAGGGCCGCGGGCAGGCTGACATGTTTCCCAATCTGCACGATGTCGATTGGCAATGGGGCGGCGAAGAGGAACAGATTCGTCAGTCGATCCGAAGCGGTCGCAACGCGGTCATGGTCGGCTGGGAGGCCGTGTTGGGCGAGGAAGATATCGGACAGGTCGGCGACTATGTGCTGAGCCTGGCCGACGGCGTCGACGAAGACCATCAGGGCAAGGCCGTCTACGACCGGAACTGCGCGGTATGCCATGGCGCCGACGGCGGCGGCAACACGCTGCTCGGCGCATCGCGGCTTTCCGACCGAATCTGGCTTTACGGCGGCGAATCGCAAGACATTCGCGAATCCCTGGTCAATGGGCGTTTCGGCGTCATGCCCGCCTTCGACGAACAGCGCCTGGACGACACCCAGTTGCAACTGATTCTTGCCCTGCTCGTGCGCTGACGAACGCGAGATTGCATATACAGGCATCGACCTTGAAGGTTTTCGTTTTGGCGATCGTCTCGGTGCTGCCCGACGCGGCTTTGCCAGATGACGCGAGCGCGGGTTTGCTGCACACTTCCCCCTCGTGATCGACGGCGACGGTTGGCAGACTCGGCTATTCGCCACGAACGTCTCGGATTCGCCCAGCCGTTGCGGCCCGACGCTGCGGGGGAACGGTCTCGACGGCCGTTTTGCCGGTGGGAACGGTTTAACGGTCACTGGAAGCGCTCTCGACTTCACTCTCGACGCCGATGGCGGTCTGATATCGCTCACCAGCGCCGACGCAGGTTCGCTTGCATTCGGCTGCGCGAGATTGGAGTGTTCGTTGCCGGTTGTGGCCCAAGGCGTCATCTCTCACCTCAGGGGGCAGAACCTCCGGAATGAGTTTCGTGGCCCCTTCACAAGCGGGCGGTGGCTTTCAGTTTCCCGTCCTTGGGCAAGACGGCCCGATCACGATCCTGGTAAGCAACGACTCCGATTCACAGGCCAATTGCCGACTGGGTTTCGCCGACGTGACCGGCGTCACCCTGAATACGGTCGGCTACGAAGTCCCGGCGAAATCGGTTGAACTCAAGTTCCTCGCCGATGAGATCGACCTGCCGGCCGGGCAGGGACTCTGGCCCGCTTTCTGGCTGTTGCCTCAGGAGAACGCCTATGGCGGCTGGGCCGCATCGGGCGAAATCGACATCATGGAAGCGGTCAATCCCGGCGCCGTCGGCGGCAATACCGTGCATGGCACGATTCACTACGGCGGCGCCTGACCCGACAATCGCTCGTCAGGCAACAGGCATGTTGTCGAGAGCAGCGTTACAGAAGAGTTTCACGTCTACGCCCTCGAATGGGACGAGCGGGAACTCCGCTGGTACGTCGACGATACGCTTTACGCTACCCAAACCAACTGGTTCACCAGCGGCGCGGACTTCCCGGCGCCCTTCGACCGGACCTTCTACATCGTCCTCAATGTGGCAGTTGGCGGAAGATTTCCCGGCCCGCCCGATTCGACGACCGGGTTTCCGGCAACGATGGAAGTCGACTACGTTCGGGTTTATTCGGGCGAACGCCGATAATTGGCGAAATAGTTGTTGACAACGCTGTCCGACTGGCATATAAGGCGTTATGACAACGCTATCATTTTCTCGCCAAAACGGTGAGACGACGAAAATCGCCACTCGCGTCTGCATTGGGCTTTTCCGGTGTGCCGAAGCTTCGTCGTTGGTCAGGTCCGGGGATTCTTCTTCGTGCGAATCGAGAGAATCGATTCCGGGGATCGAAGTGTTGACAACGCCGTCGGGCTGGCATATAAGATGAATGAAAACGTTTACATTTTTCTTGCCAAAACGGTGAGATGACGAGAATCACCGCCCGCGCCGGCTCATCGGGCCGGGCCCGGGAAGGTGGAGGAGAGAATCGAGGTGGCTGTCAGGAATTTTGCAAAGTCGCAGTTGGCCGCGGCGGTGTCGCTCGCATTGGCCGGCGGTACGGTATATGGACAACAAGGGGAGGCCGGGGCGCAAGGGATCGAGGAAATTGTCGTAACCGGAATCCGGCAAAGCCTGCGGGCGTCGATGGACCTGAAGCGGAACACGGACGGAGTCGTCGACGCGATCACCGCCGAGGACATCGGCGACTTTCCCGACACCAACCTCGCTGAATCCCTGCAGCGGATCACGGGGGTCTCCATCGACCGCGAACGCGGCGAAGGCAAGAACGTGACGGTGCGCGGGTTCGGGCCGCACTTCAACCTGGTATTGCTGAACGGCCGGCAGATGCCGACCGCCGCAGGCACTTCGCGCTCGTTCGATTTCGGCGATCTGGCCTCCGAGGGAATCGCCGCGGTGGAAGTCTACAAAAGCGGCCGGGCGAACGTGCCAACCGGCGGCATCGGCTCCGCGCTGAATATTCGCACCACCCGTCCGCTGGAAGCGCCGGGAATGAATTTCACCGCCGCCGCCAGTGGCTTGACCGACGAGTCCACTGAAACGGGCGACAGCTTCACGCCGGAAGTTTCCGCGCTGTACTCCAACACGTTCGCCGACGACACCGTCGGCATCGCGCTGAGCGCGGTGCGCCAGGAGCGCAACAACGGCGCCGGCACGGCGAGCGTAGGCGGCTGGCGCACCTTTCCCGGCGAAACCGATAACTGCTCGTGCGGTATCGGACCTTCGGAATGGGGTGGGATTCCTCCCCATACAGACCCCAACCAGCAGAACCGGCCAGGCGAAGGCGACCTGTATTCGGTGCCCCAGTCTATCGGCTACGCACTCGACGAATACGACCGGGTTCGCACCAACGGCCAACTCACCTTGCAGTTCCGCCCGGCTGAAAATCTGACGGCAACGCTCGACCACACCTATTCGGAAGTCGAACTTTCCCGTTCCTACAGCAATCTGTCGGCCTGGTTCAACTTCGGCGGCCAGGAAACGCTCTGGACCGACGGTCCCCAGGCGAGCCCGCTGGTCTACACGGAAAACTCGGTCAACTCGGACTTTTCCATGGGTGGCGGCGAGGACGCCTGGCGTACTCAAAACGGTTCGACAGGACTCAACCTGCTTTGGGACGTCTCCGAACGATTGTCGGTTGAATTCGACTATCACGACTCAAGCGCAAAACGGGCGCCGAACAGCCCCTTTGGGGATTCCGCACTGCTTTCGATCGCGGCCTATACCCGCGACAGGACCACGGGTTATTTCGGCAACGATCTACCGATTCTCGAACTCGGCCTGAACGATCCGCTTTCGCCGGACGACATGGTCGTTACCGGCAGCGTATTCACCAACAATCTGTCCCGCATGGATATCGACCAGGCGAGGTTGTCGGCCACTTACGACTTCGACCTCGATTTCGTCGAAAGCATCGACTTCGGCATCCAGTTGACCGAAGTGAACAATCGTTCCGCCGGCTCCATCGTGCAGCGCGATTCCTGGAGCGCCCAGACCGAGCGCGGAGCGATCGCGGATCTGCTTTCGCCGGCATCGGCGGCGGACGGATTCTCCAATGTTCCCGGCGGCGGGGATCCGCGCCGCCAGACCGATTTCTACCGTTTCGACATGTCCGACCTGGTCGCGAGAACCGAGCAACTCATGGCTTCGGGAGAGGCGAACATTTTCATGCTGTCCGACATGGGGGACTGCGGCACAGGCCTATGTTCCTCCAGCGATTTCAATTCCGACCGGCGCACCCAGGAAGAATCCCTCGCGGCCTATTTCCAGTTGCATATGGGAACGCTGATCGGCGATGTACCGCTGGATATCCGCTTCGGCCTGCGTTACGAGGAAACCGATGTCTCCTCCCAGGCCCTGTCGCCGGCCTACATCGGGATCAATTGGGTTGCCGGCAACGAGTTGTCGGCGGTTCAGGGCGAGCCTGATTTCACCTCCCTGGATGGGAACTATGGATTCGTGCTTCCCAATCTCGACCTCAAGTTCGATCTGACTCCCGATCTCGTTGCCCGCGCCTCCATCAGCAGGACGCTGACGCGGCCCAACTATATCGATATTCAAGGCGGCCAGACGATCAATCAGTTGTTGCGAATCGACGGCGGCACGGGCAACCGCGGCAATCCGAACCTGCTGCCCTTCGACTCGTTGAACCGCGATCTGTCGCTGGAATGGTATTACGCCGAAGACAGTTACGCCGCAGTCGGCTATTTCCTCAAGGACGTGGAAAATTTCATCGGCACCGCGTCTGTGATCGAAGAGACTTTCGGCTTGCCGCATCCCACGCTCGGCCCGCTCGGCCAGGAAGCGCGGGCGGCGACGGGAAGTTCGGACGGCGGCGCCTTGTATGGCTGGATTCTGGAGAACCGGCCCGATGCGGCGGGCGTCAACGCTGCGGCCGGGATTATTTCCGGCGTTGCCGGCCGTGATCCCGCGGCGCCTTTCAATCTCACCGTCCCGGTAAACATTGAGCAGGCGCAAATGGAAGGCTGGGAACTCGTTGTCCAGCACGCCTTCGGCGAAACGGGATTCGGCTTGATCGCGAATGTGACTATCGTTGAAGCCGACGTCGGCTACGACAACTTCAGTCTGGCGCAGCAATTCGTTCTGACCGGCCTGAGCGATTCGGCCAACTTCATCGCCTATTACGACCGGAACGACATCAGCGTGCGACTGGCCTACAACTGGCGCGACGATTTTCTGGCGGGAACCGGGCAGGACAACGTCGGCGCCGGTCCGCCCACTTATATTGCGGCATATCAGCAGGTGGACCTGAGCGCGAGCTACTGGTTCAACGAGAACATGCAGGTATATCTCGACATCTTGAACCTGACCGACGAAACCACCCATGTTTACGGCCGGGACAAGAACCAGACGCTGTTTGCCGCCCAGACCGGACCGCGCTACAACATCGGCTTCCGCTACAAGTTGTAAGTGCCGTTCGTCCAACAAAAAGGCTGCCCTTTGGGGCAGCCTTTTTTGTATTATCTGGCTCCCGGATAGTTCGGACCATGTGTTTGTCCTGTGGGACAGGACCGGTGATGCGATGAATCGGCCAACGCGGAGAATCGTCATCGTGGGTGGCGGTACAGCGGGCTGGATCACCGCCAGCGTGGTCGCGGCCGAATCCCTGAAACGCGGGGATGGCGCGGTCGAAGTCGTTCTGATCGAATCTCCCGACATTCCCATCATCGGCGTCGGCGAAGGCACCTGGCCTTCGATGCGCATGACCTTGCAGCGCATCGGTCTGGCCGAGGACGAACTCATTCGCGAATGCAGCGCCAGCTTCAAGCAGGGCACCCGCTTCCGCGCCTGGTCGGGCCTGCCCGGGAATCCGGAATACATTCACCCTTTCAGCCTGCCGCTGGAATACTCGGATCTCAATCCCGCGAAATACTGGCTCGCGCTTGGAGATGACAACCGCGCCGGCACGTCCTTCGCCGACCTCGTCACCCCCCAGGCCCGCGTGATCGAACTCGGACTCGCGCCGAAACAGGCGGGCGCCCCGCAATACGCGTTCACCGTCAACTACGGCTATCACTTCGACGCAGCCGCGTTCGCCGGATTGCTGCATCGGCACGCTGTGGGAAAACTCGGCGTGCAATACATCGCCGGCAACGTCGAAGGCATCGAGTCGGACGTGAATGGAGACATCGCCGCGGTCGCGCTCGATACCGGCGAACGCGTGCCGGGCGATCTGTTCGTCGATTGCACCGGACAGAAAGCGCTGCTGATCGGCGCGCATTACGGAAGTCCGCTTGCCTCGGTCAAGGACGTATTGTTCAACGACAGGGCCATCGCGGTGCAGGTTCCCTATGCCGAACCCGGCGACCCGATCGCTCCCGTGACCTTGTCGACAGCCCTGCCGCATGGCTGGATTTGGGATATCGGCCTCGGCAGCCGCCGCGGCGTCGGCTACGTTCATTCAAGCGCGCATGCCGATGAGGAAAAGGCCCTTGAAGCGCTGAAGACCTACGTCGCAGAGACTTCTCCCGGCATCGACCTTGCCGGTCTCGGCTTTCGGACGATTCCCTTCGAGCCGGGCTATCGCGAACGGTTCTGGATCGGAAACTGCGTCGCGGTCGGACTGTCGGCGGGTTTCATCGAACCTCTCGAAGCTTCGGCACTCGTGCTGATCGAACAATCGGCTGCCATCATCGGCGAGCAATTGCCGCGCGACCGGGAAATCATGGATGTCGTCGCCGGACGATTCAACGACAGGATGCGCTACCATTGGCTGCGAATCGTCGAGTTCCTCAAGTTGCATTACGCGGTCAGCGCACGCGAGGACAGCGACTACTGGAAGGAAAACCGGGCGCGGGAAACCTGGCCCGCAAGCCTGCGCGAAAAAATCACGCTATGGCAGCAACAGCCGCCCTGGCATGACGACGCGCCCCGGCTCGACGAGTTGTTTCCTTCCGCGAGTTATCAATACGTGCTCTACGGAATGGGTTTCAGACCGCGCTATGGCGCGACCGGCGAGGCGCGGGACGAGCGGATGCGCGAGCGGGCGGACGAGGTTTTTCATGGCGTACGGATGAAAGCCCGGCAAATGGCGCGCCTGCTGCCCACGACCAGGGAACTCGTCGATGGATTCTGCGACTCCGCTTCGCTCCGCGCAGAATGACGAAGTGGGGGCGCTTCGCTCCGCGCAGAATGACGGGGAGGGGTGCTTCGCTGCGCGCAGAATGACGAAGTGGGTAATTGCGTCATTCCGCACGCAGTCGCGGAATCTCGTTGAGGAAGATTACAATCATGACAAATTACGCGCTGCTGAATAACGTCAACCACGCGGATGTGAAGGTCATCACGGACCGCGCGGCCCGTTACGGCGACAGCATCATGCAGTCGCTCGTGTTCCCCTTCGAGTTCCGCAACGTACAGGCCTGTTATCCGATCCTGTTCCAGCAGGATGGCGCGGGCGATTTCGCTCCGCTGGCGCTGTTCGGATTCGAACAGGGAGAAAACCTGTTCCTTGACGATTCCGGCTGGCAGGCGCCCTACATCCCGGCCATGGTGCGCCGCGAGCCCTTTCTGATCGGATACCAGGAATCGAGCAGCGCGGGCGAACCCGTGCGCACCCGGGTGCTGTCGATCGACATGGACCATCCCAGGGTCAATACCGAACATGGCGAGCCGTTGTTTCAGCCACTCGGCGGCCGCGCGCCTTTTCTCGAAAACGCCGCGGATCTGCTGGAATCGATCTGGCTCGGCCTCGAACACAGCAAGACCTTCGTCGGCGCCATGCGGAGACACGATCTGATCGAAGCGATGACGCTCGAAATCGAATTGCAGGACGGCTCGCGCAACCAATTGATCGGCTTCCATTGCCTGAACGAGGAAAAAGTCCAGGGATTGTCCACAGAGGCTCTCGGTGAACTGAACGCCAATGGTTTCCTCATGCCGATGTTCATGGTGGTGGCTTCCATGGGCAATTTGCAAGCTCTCGTTGAATTGAAAAACGCGAAGCTTGCGGGTGCTGAAACCGGCGGGCCGGAAACTCGGCCTGGGGAAACAAGCCGGCCGGCGGAGATGGTCGAGCGAGCCGGTCGTGACAATGACCGGGCACAACCTCCGCCCGGCGAAATGACGATTGAAATGGACATCACCAGGCGTGAAGTCAACGCCAAAGGCGAACCCGATGACTGAACCGGCGCCCGCCGAAAGCCTCGATTGCGCCGGCGGCACGATTCCCCGGCAGGTGTTCGCCTCGACCGAACCGGTATTGCTCCGGGGACTCGTGAGCGGCTGGCCTGCGGTAGCAGAGTGCGG
>JANQSV010000381.1 GCA_028279115.1 Pseudomonadales bacterium | reverse complement strand
AATCCGGAGTGGCCTATGATTGAACGAAAGGCGCAATTGATCGTCGACGGCAAACCGGAATCAGTCGAATTGCCTGTATATGGAAGCAGCCTCGGCCCGGATGTCATCGATGTCCGCGAATTGATCGAAAGCGGCTATTTCACCTACGACCCCGGCTTCATGTCCACCGCCGCCTGCGACTCGGACATCACCTTCATCAACGGCAGTGAAGGAGTGCTGCTCTATCGCGGCTACCCCATCGAACAACTGGCCGAATATTCAAGCTATCTGGAAACCTGTTATCTGTTGCTGCACGGCGAATTGCCCGACGCCGGCCAGAAACTCGAGTTCGAGAACAATATTCGCTACCACACCATGGTGGATCAGCAGATTCACCAGTTTTTCAATGGCTTCCCGCGCACCGCGCATCCGATGTCCATGCTCGTCAGCGTCGTCGGCGCCCTGTCGGCCTTCTATCACGACACGCTGGATATCTCCGATCCGGAGCACCGCATGCTGATGGCGCGCCGCATCATCGCCAAGATGCCGACGCTGGCGGCCATGTGTTACAAGCATGGCGTGGGCCAGCCGTTCATGTATCCGCGCAATTCCCTCGGCTTCGCCGAAAATTTCCTGCACATGATGTTCGGCACGCCCTGCGAGGAGAAGAAAGTCAGCCCCGTGCTCGCCCGCGCCATGGATCTAATTTTCCTGTTGCATGCGGACCACGAACAGAACGCCTCGACTTCCACCGTGCGGCTGGCGGGATCGACCGGCGCCAACCCCTTTTCCTGTATCGCCGCGGGCATCGCCGCCTTGTGGGGCCCCGCCCATGGCGGCGCCAACGAAGCCGTCCTCGATATGCTTGCCGAGATCGGCTCCGAATCGCGCATCGAGGAATTCGTCGCCCGCGCCAAGGATCCGGATGATTCCTATCGCCTGATGGGATTCGGCCACCGGGTCTACAAGAATTTCGATCCGCGCGCGACGGTAATGCGCGAAGTCTGCAACGAAGTGCTCGAGGAGGTCGGCGAAGCCGCGGACGATACCTTGTTCAGGATTGCCCGCAGGCTTGAGCGGATCGCCCTTGAGGACGATTACTTCATCGAGCGCAAGCTCTATCCCAATGTCGATTTCTATTCCGGGATCATTCTCAGAGCCTTGGGAATACCGACCAGCATGTTCACGGTGATTTTCGCGACGGGCCGCACGCCGGGTTGGATGGCGCACTGGAACGAAATGGTAAGTCGGCCATATCGGATCGGGCGACCGCGGCAGCTTTATCGCGGGCCGGCGAAGCGGGATTATCCGATCATGCGGATCACGACCGCAGTCTCATGAACCGACTTCGTAAACTGGTGGAGCCTACCGGGATCGAACCGGTGACCTCAACGCTGCCAGCGTTGCGCTCTCCCAGCTGAGCTAAGGCCCCACGTGAAGGGAAGCGATTCTAGGAAGCACCCGCCTCCATGTCAATCACAAGAGGGTGTAGTGGCTTCGACCCGTCGCCGCCGGGTGGTGCGCGGTTCAGCGGACGCCGTAAATACATCCTTGTAGGCTTCGGCCCCGACATCCATGTCGGGGACGCCCGCTGAACCCCGCACCACCCGCCGACGACTCACATTTTGCAAAATTATGGGTAGTTTCCTCCGACGTCATTCTGCGCGTAGCGAAGCGCGGGCGCATGTATAATTCCGCCGCAAGGGAAAATACCTACGCCACGGGAACACACATGCCTCCGGTACGCACCAGAATCGCTCCTTCGCCGACCGGCGACCCGCACCTCGGCACTGCCTATATCGCCTTGTTCAACCGCTGTTTCGCCCATCGCCATGGCGGCAGCTTCATCTTGCGGATCGAAGACACCGACCGGGAGCGTTCGAGCGCGCAGTCCGAGGACAAGATACTCAAGGCCCTGAGTTGGCTGGGCCTCGACTGGGATGAAGGTCCGGGCCACGACGGCGGCAAAGGCCCGTACCGGCAAAGCGAAAGATCCGCAATTTACTCGGACCATATTCGTATCCTGCTGGAGAAATCGCTCGCATTCCCCTGTTTTTGCGATGAAAAACGCCTGGCGGAGTTGCGGCGGGAGCAAATGCGCCTGAAACGGCAGCCGGGTTATGACGGCCATTGCCTCAATTTACCCGCGGACGAAGTCGCAAGGCGTATCGAGAGTGGCGAACGGCATGTCATCCGACTGCGCGTACCACGCGAGGGCGAATGCGTATTCGAGGATCTGCTGCGCGGCGAGATCCGCATTCAATGGTCCCAGGTCGACATGCCCGTACTGATCAAGTCTGACGGCCTGCCCACCTACCATTTCGCTAATGTCGTGGACGACCATCTCATGGAAGTCAGTCACGTGATTCGCGGCGAGGAGTGGATCAGTTCGGTGCCCAAGCACGTGCTGCTTTACGAGTCCTTTGGCTGGGACAGGCCGGTATTCTGCCATATGCCCCTGTTGCGCAATCCCGACAAGAGCAAGCTCAGCAAACGCAGGAACCCGACGAGCATCGGCTACTACCAGGCAATGGGTTATCTGCCGGAGGCGCTGGTCAACTACCTCGGCACCATGGGCTGGAGCATGCCCGATGGCGAGGAGAAATTCAGTCTCGCCGATATGGAAGCCCGATTCGAACTTGAGCGGGTTTCGCTGGGCGGGCCGATTTTCGACAGGGAGAAGCTCGATTGGCTCAACGGCCGCTATCTGCGGGAAGATCTCGATGACGCCGAATTCGCCAGGCGCTTCGCCGAATGGGCTTTCCGACCCGAACTGATCGGAAAAATGGCTCCCCTGGTGCGCCAAAGAACCAGCCGATTCAGTGACGTAACCAGTCTCGCGGGCTATTTCCTGCAAGGAGAACTTTCGGTCTCGGCCGACGACTTCGCCCACAAGCAACTCGACCAGGAAGCATGCCGCCGCATTCTGCTGTACAGCCTCTGGACTCTTGAAGCCTCACCGGACTGGAACCGCGACGCTATTGAGGTCCGCCTGCAGGAACTCGCCACTCGAATGGACTACAAGATCAGGGATTTCCTGTTCCCGCTGTTTGTCGCCATTACCGGCAAGCCCGTATCGCTTTCCGTATTCGACTCGATTTCCGTCCTGGGCCTCGACCTGACCCGCGCACGCCTCCGCGCAGCCATCGAATCCCTCGGCGGAATCTCCGGCAAGCAACAGAAAAAACTCGAAAAGGAATTTAAGACCCTATGACTGAAAGTGAGGATTCTGCACGGCGTGAGTCGTCGGCGGGTGGTGCGGGGTTCAGCGGGCGTCCCCGACATGGATGTCGGGGCCGAAGCCTACAGGGATGTATTTACGGCGT
>JANQSV010000380.1 GCA_028279115.1 Pseudomonadales bacterium | reverse complement strand
CTCGCCCGCAGGCGAGTATCGAAGCCGAACTGGCCGATGCGCCCGCTCCGCGCGATTTCGCCGGCGCCTTGCGCGAGCGGATTGCCGAAGGAAGTCCGGCGGTGATCGCCGAAGTCAAGCGCGCATCGCCCTCGAAAGGACTCATCCGGGAAAATTTCGATGCCGCCCGTCACGCGGCTGACTATGCCGAGGCCGGCGCCGCCTGTCTTTCGGTTCTCACCGACGGCAAGTACTTCCAGGGCAGTCTCGACGACTTGCGCGCGGCGCGCGCCGCCGCGGACCTGCCATTGCTGCGCAAGGATTTCATGATCGACCCCTGGCAGATCGCCGAGTCGCGTCTGACCGGCGCCGATTGCATCTTGCTGATCGCGGCGGCGCTTTCCGACGCGCAAATGGCGGAACTCGCCGCCTGCGCCGCCGAACTGAATCTCGACGTGCTGGTGGAAGTCCACGACCGCGGGGAACTCGAGCGCGCGCTATCGCTGGATTGCGAATTGATCGGCATCAACAATCGCGATTTGCGCAACTTCCGTACCAGCCTCGACACCACGTTCGATCTGCTTCCGCACGTTCCATCCGACCGCCTTCTCATTTCCGAAAGCGGCATCGGCGGGCCTGGCGACATGCGCACGATGATGGACCGGGGCGTTCACGGTTTTCTCATCGGCGAAACCTTCATGCGCGCTCCCGAACCGGGCGCGGAACTGCGAAACATGCTGCGCGGCGCGGTCGGCAGCCGAAATTAATCAGGAGAGTAGGCAATGCAAGCACGAGTCAACTGGGTCGAAGACGTCATGTTTGTGGCGGAATCCGGCAGCGGCCACGCGGTGGTCATCGACGGCGCGCCGGAAGGCGGCGGCCGCAACATGGGCATGCGGCCGATGGAACTCGTCGCCCTCGGCGTCGCCAGTTGTTCGAGCTACGACGTGGTGACGATCCTGCGCAAGGCCCGCCAGAAGATCACCCGCTGCGAGGCCCGGGTCAGCGCCGAGCGGGCCGACGCCGTGCCCGCGGTATTCGAAGCGATCCATATGCATTTCCGCATCGCCGGCGAGAATCTCAGCGAGGCCCAGGTCGCCCGCGCGGTCGAACTGTCCGCCGAAAAGTACTGTTCGGCCTCGATCACGCTGAAAAAGGGCGGCGTCAAAATCACCCACGACTACGAGATCGTGGAAGAAACCCGATGATAAAACGCGGTAGGCGACTTTCTTCATCGACCAATCTTTTCTCCACAAAATAGGCTGAGTTAGACAGACCCCGGATTGACACCCTCCCACACCGTGCGCATGGTTTCCCATATGAAGACGACGCTGAATATCGACGATGTGGTGATGGGCCGACTGCGCGAGGAAGCCGCGCGCCGCGGAACGACCATGTCCGCCTTGGTCGAGGCGGGCCTGCGGCGAGTCCTGTGCGAGCATACAGAGGCTGCGAACCAGCCCGGCAAACTGGCGGATTTGCCCTCTTGGCGCGGTGGCCAACCCACAATGGATATCGCCAACCGGGAAGCGCTTGGAACTGTCATGGAGCACAACTGATCGCGTGTTGTTGACACCAACATACTTCTGTACGCCGCGAATGCCGATTCCGAATTCCACCAGCCGTGCCGATCGTTTCTCGAACGGCTTCGGGTGGATTCCGTGCCGAGCTATCTGAGTTGGAACATCTGCTACGAGTTCCTGCGGGTTAGCACGCATGCCCGGGTATTTCGCTCACCCTGGCGTTCCGGGCTCGCCTGGTCGTTCATCGAGAATTTGCCCGCATCTCCCGGTTTCAGCATGTTGCTCGAAACCAATCGCCATCCGGCGGTGCTCGCCCAAACGCTTGCCGAACTGCCGGACGCAAGTGGAAACCTGCTTCACGACGTGCATACTGTCGCCATCATGCGGGAACACGGGATTTCGCAGATTTGCACACGCGACACCGATTTTGCCCGGTTTCCTTCGCTCATTGCAATCGATCCGGTTGCCGGGGTCGGCGACCATTAATCCAGCGAGGCCTGGGTCGCCCGCGCGGTCGAATTGGATATGCAGTTGCTGGCGGAAGATTACGCAAGATATCACCATCCAGTTGACATATGGCAGTTTACGGCATAAGCTGCCATACATGATCAAGCGACAAGTCTATTTCCAAGAGGAAGAATTCGCACTTCTTCAGCAAACCGCAAAGAGTTCAGGACGCAGCGTTGCTGATCTCGTCCGCGAAGCAGTTCGGCGCGTATGGCTGGATTCCGAACCCAAAGGACCTGTCGCTTTGTGGGACGGTCCTGTTCGCATACCCTCTACCGAGCACGACAGTATTTACGATCGCCCCGAATGAGAGCCAGCCGAGCCGTATTCGTTGACAGCGGCGCGTGGATAGCTCTTGCCGTCAGCAGCGACCCGCTTCATGCCCGCGCTGTGGAAACCTGGAACGGGATCAGATCTGCGGGGTACACGATTTGCACATCGGTGCCGGTCATTCTCGAAACTTTCACTTTTCTCGACCGAAACACCCGCAGGGAAGTTGCGTTGGGTTGGAAGGACTCGCTCAGCGAAGTGTCGGGCTTGCGCGCGCTGGAATGTGGAGCCAGGGACATGCCGAGCGTCTGGAAATACTTCGAACGCCAGGATTTGCATAAACTTTCCGCGGTTGACGCCACCAGCTTCGTCCTGATGACAAAACACGGCATAAAAAGCGCGTTCGCGTTCGACCACCATTTCGCTTCCGCCGGCTTCAGGATGCTTGGGTAGCGCTTTCCCGCAATGGAACACGAATTCCCCTCCAGATCTATTTTTGATCTATGTGTAGCCCATGTAGATAGTTAATGAATCTTATATAGATCATTTCATCCTTGACCTGGATACGGTCACAACCGCCATCGCTTTGCTTGCGAAAGATTGTCTCCATATATAAAAAAAGATTGTAAAAGTAAAATTAAGGGAATGAAGCCGGCGGACTGTTTTTGAAAAACCGAAGGGCTATGCCTTGAGCGTGGCGAAGCCGCCGTCGATGGGGATGCTGGCGCCCGTGATGAAGGCGGCGTCGTCGGAGCAGAGATAGTCGATCAGCGCGGCGATCTCTTCCGGGGCGCCCATGCGTCCCATGGGCTGGCTCTGTTCCAGTTGCGCGAAAACTTCGTCGCGCCGGTCAGGATAGTTCTCGGCGAGGAAATTGTCCACAAACGGCGTGTGAACCCGCCCGGGGGCGACGCAGTTGCAGCGGATGCCGTGGTCGACGTAGTCTCTGGCGACGGAGCGGGTCATGGCGAGCACCGCGCCCTTGGACATGGAATAGGCGAAGCGGTCGGCCAGGCCCATGCTGGAAGCGATCGACGCCAGATTCACGATGACGCCGCGGCGGCGCGCCTTCATCGCGGGAACGACCGCGGCCAGACAATTGTAGACGCCTTTCACATTGACGCGGTAGAGCCGGTCGAGGTCCGCTTCGCTGGTGTTTTCCACGTTGCCGACATGCGCGATTCCGGCGTTGTTGATCAGGATGTCGATGGGCGACCGATCAAGAATGGCGCCGATCGCTTGTTCCACTTCGGCGCGGTTCGATACATCGCAGCGGTGGACGGCGGCGGCGCCGCCGGCCGCGGCGATTTCGGCCGCGGTCTTGCCGGCGGCCTGCGGGTCGATGTCGAGCACTTCGACATGCGCCCCGCCCGCGGCCAGCCGGGCGCAAACTTGCTTGCCGATTCCGCTGCCGCCACCGGTCACAACAGCGACCCGATTTTCCAGTTTTTGCCTCATATCGGGGTACTCCTCATCCGTCGTCCGCGGCGGAAACGACGGTTTGGCGCTGCCGGCCCAGGCCCTCGACGCCGAGTTCCATGACGTCCCCCGGGCGCAGATAAACCGGCGGCTCATGGCCCAGACCCACGCCGGAGGGTGTGCCGGTCGAAATGATGTCTCCCGAATGCAAGGTCATGAAATGGCTGATGTAGCTGACCAGATCGCGCACCGTGAAAACCATCCGCGCCGTGTTGCTGTCCTGGCGGCGCCGGCCGTTGACGTCGAGCCACAGGCGCAGGCGCTGCGGGTCGGGAACCTCATCCGCGGTGACCAGCCACGGCCCGAGCGGCGCGAACGTGTCGCAACTCTTGCCTTTGACCCACTGCCCGTCCCGCTCAAGCTGGAATTCGCGCTCTGAAACATCGTTGACGACGCAATAGCCGGCGACGTGATCGAGCGCGTCGGCCTCCGCGACATACGAAGCCTTCGCGCCGATCACCACGCCAAGTTCCACTTCCCAATCGGTCTTCGCGGAACCGCGCGGAATCACCACCGGGTCGTACGGCCCGTTGATGGCGCTCGTCGCCTTGAAGAAAATCACCGGCTCGGCGCTCACCGCGGCGCCGCTTTCCGCGGCGTGCTCGGCGTAGTTGCGCCCGACGCAGACGATCTTGCCCACGCGACCGACGCAGGGTCCGACACGCGCGTCGGCGGCGACGGCGGGAAAGTCGCCCGCGTCGCATTGCGCTATCCTGGCCAGGCACTCGGAGCCCAGGTGCGCGCCGTCCACATCGGCGATTACGCTGGAGAGGTCGCGAATCACGCCATTGCTGTCCAGCAGTCCCGGCCGCTCCGCGCCGGGCTCTCCAAATCTCAGTAGTCTCATTGCGGGTCGGTGCTCCGTTCGTCGGCAAAATCGAATTCTACATCAATAATCCTGTGATTTTACATATAAAAAAATGTTTTACATTTAGCATGGAGTTGTGTATGGTCGGATTCGATGGTGTCGGCTCGCCGGTGAAAGCCAACACAGGCGCCGCGCCAAGCATCGATTCGTTCGAAAAACGAGGACCAGGAGATGTTGAACCGTATCCAACTGAAATTGCCGATGGGCGCTTGCGCGCTTATCGGCTCAATGACGCTTCTCCCAAGTGTGGGTTTCGCTCAGGAAGAAGCGGCGCGGACAATTGAGGAAATCGTTGTTGCCGGAATTCGGCAATCGTGGCGCGAGGCCTTGAACATCAAGCGCGACAGCGCGGGCTTCGTCGATGCCATCAGCGCCGAGGATATCGGCAAGCTGCCGGACCAAAACGTCGCCGAAGCCCTGGAAGAAATTCCTGGTGTCGCCATCCAGAGAAGTCGCGGTGAAGGTGACTTCGTCTCGATACGCGGTCTGGGGCCTGATTTTGTTCGCGGTTCAGTCAATGGGCGTTCCTTTGTCAGCGCAACCGAAGCGGTCGACCCAATCTTTAACGGCAATCTGATTACAAGTACCGGTCGTGCGGCGAACTTTGACATTCTCCCGTCTGAAATAGTCGATACCCTTGAGGTGATTAAATCGCCATCGGCTGAACATGTCGAAGGCGGAATTGGTGGCGTCGTGAATGTACGCACCGCACGACCACTCACGCTGGGCAATCAGCTGTCAGGCTCGCTGCAAGGCACCTACCGCGATTTCAATGAGGAAGCCAACACGACAATCAGTGCGCTGGGCAGCTGGGTCAACGGAGATGAAACGTTTGGATTTTTGGCAGCTGTTGCTCACTCTGAACGGACAATTCGAGAGGATTTCTCCCGCTCATTTGGTTGGTTTCCCTCGTCCGGATTGAAAACAGTTCTGGATACCGACAATGACGGGGTCGGTGACGCAAACGGTGGCCAAGTTCCGTTCCCACTGTCTAACAATGCGGAGGTGTATGAAGAAGATCGTGGGCGGGTAACGGTATCTGCAACTGCACAATGGGCACCGGATGACTCGTCAGATATCACACTAGGCGTGATGTACAGTCAGCGCAAAGTCGATGAGTCGCATCAGAACTTCATTTTCCTCCCAATCGCTTCTGATGCAGACATCACCAACGCAGGCGCGCTTGCAAACCCGGACGGTAGTGTGCAGATCGGGCAGTTTCTAACCGATGGAACGTTTTCATCCATTCCATCAACGCTTCGCCCCGAATTAACGACGGATCTCCAGGATTACGAAGATGACCTCTTGACCGTCGGCCTAAACTGGGCTCGGGATGTTGGAGACTGGACACTTGCAGCAGATATCAGTTACGCGAAATCTGAAGGCGAAAGCATATTCGATCGGGTTCGCATTGATGGTAACAATGGGACGTTCTCGTTCCTTACAACCGTTAGCAATAGTGGTTTCCAAGTAACACAAAACGATACAGGCGCGGCGGGCGACCTTGGCAATCCGGCCAACTATGTCGTCTCGGTTTTCGACGACAGATTCGCCTCTAACGAGGACGAGGAATTAGCGCTCCAGTTCGACGCCGAGAAGAATATCGATGGATCGGTGTTCTCATCTCTGCGGGCAGGCGCCAGACTTCGGACTCGTGAGAAGAATGTCACACGCGCCTCAAACGGCAATGGTGTTGGCGTCACCGGCGCCGGAATCACGGCCGCGGACGTGGGATCCTTCAACCGCGGCGGCGGCAACTTCCTCGACGGTGACTGGCACTCGAACATCGACTACGCAAGCTTGGTATTCCCAGATAACTCCGCAGCCCGCGCGGCGCTTGCGAACTTCCTGTCTGCGCAAGATCTTTCGACAAACATCTCGCCCGAACCGTTCAGCACATTCTCCATCGAGGAGGACACTATTGCCGGTTACGCCCAGTTGAACTTCAATGGCGATGTGGGTGGCCTCCCATTCATTGGGGATCTTGGCGTTCGTCTTGTTCAGACTCGCCAAAGTATTGGCGGCTTCGATGCGGAGTTCATCATTCAGGACAACGGCGGCATGGACACAACGATCTTCGACGCGCTGGCGCAGGGCGCCGCGACAGCGATCACATTCGATGAGACGTACACAAACGTCCTTCCGAGCCTGAATATGCGCTTTGAGGTTGGCGAAAATCTGTACCTGAGATTCGCGTCTTCGAAATCGCTAACGCGGCCGACGTTCGGAAATATGGCGCCGGCGCTATCTATCAATGCCAACTCGTCGACAAACCTGAACGGTGACAACTTCGCCGTATCTCTCGGTGCGGGCAATCCCGCCTTGAAGCCCTACGAAGCGACCAACTTTGACCTCGGTTTGGAGTGGTACTTTGCTGAAGCCGGCATACTTTACGCGGGTATCTTCCACAAGGACTTGGAAAACTACATCGCCGTGGTCACCAACAACGTGGTGACCGAGATTGCGGGACAGCCTATTCGCGCGATTGGCGTGGAAATCGGTGGAGCCAGTGGTCCGATCGCAATCGACCAGGTCAGCCAGCCCGATAACCAGGGCGTCGCTGAGATTGCCGGCGTCGAGCTGGGATATCATCAGGCGTTCGACAATGGCTTCGGTCTTATCGCGAACGTAACGCTGACGGAAAACAACGCCGAGTTTGCCCAAACCGGTGCGAACATCGATTTTCCCGGCGTTTCCGAGACAAGCTACAACGTCGCTGGATACTTCGAAAATGATCGGTGGCAGGCACGTCTGTCATACAGCTTCCGCAGTGAGTACCTCTTGGCGCCGTCCGCTGTCGGCTTCGGGGGTCAAATTTTCGCGGACGATTATGGCCAACTCGATGGTTCGATTAGCTACAACGCAACCGACGATGTAACGGTATTCTTTAACGCGGTAAACTTGGCTGACGAAAACCAGGACCAGTACACGGATCTACCGGGATTTGGACGTCGCTTCTACTCTGAATCAACCGTTGGGCCTCGTTACTCACTCGGAGTGCGCGCGTCCTTCTGAGATAGCTGGTTGACCGATGAGCAACAGTGATTTCACCGTCCCCCACTGAAGTCGCTCATGCAGGTCGGAAGGGCGGGCTTTGGCCCGCTCTTCTTGTTGGCTGCAGTCTGAATTCTCCTGGGAGACTTCAATGAATGTTAAGTTGTCGGTTTGGGAAAAGGTCGGCTTCAGTCTGGGCGACATGGGTGGCAACTTCGTTTACCAGTCTGTCGTATTGCTGTTGGCTTTCTATTACACGGATGTCTTCGGCATACCGGCCGCCACCGTCGCCGCCATTTTCCTGTTCGTTCGAATACTCGATGCGGTAACCGACCCCTTTATGGGCGCAATCGTAGACCGTACACAAACCCGTTGGGGGAAATATCGATCATACCTTCTGTTCTTGTGCGTCCCCTATGCGGTCGCATCCGTGCTGATTTTCGTCGTTCCCAATGCGGGACTTCAGGTAAAGATTATCTACGCCTGTGTAACTTATGCTTTGCTAATGCTGCTATTCACCGCGACGAATATTCCGTACTTTGCACTGGGTAGCGTGATGACGGCCGACGCCGAGGAACGCGTTTCGCTCAACGCTTATCGATTTGTGGCCGCGACCGGTGGCGGATTGGCTGTAACCGCGGGGTTGGTGCCGCTCGCCGAGTATCTGGGCGGAGATGACATGGCGACCGGGTATCAGCAAGCGATGACCCTCATGGCCGCGCTCTCGATCATTCTGTTTTTACTGTGTTTTTCGGCAACCAGGGAGCGCGTCAAACCGGTGAATACAGGCAGTCGAGGCTTTGTTGGCGATCTGAAGCAGGTATTTCAGAACGATCAATGGCGGCTGCTTGGGCTAGCCGTTTTTGCAATGGTAGCCGCGCAGACCGTTAAGGCCACGACCGGCATTTACTATCTGACTTACTTTGCGAGTGATGCCGAACACCTTGTTGCATTGTTTCTTTCGCTTTGGATGATTGGCGGCATGCTTGGGAGCGCCTTGGCCCAGCCGTTGACAAAGCTGGTATGCAAGAAGAAGGCTTGGGTCTCCCTTTGCGCGCTCGGAGCCATTCTGTCGGTACAGACCTACTTTCTGTCGCCACATTGGACAGTCGGAATCCTGGCCATGAATTTCTTTGTTGGCTTGTTCAATCAAATGATGGCCCCGCTGATCTTTTCCACGATGGCGGAGGTTACCGATTACGGTGAGCTGCGGTACAAGCGCAGGCTGGACGGACTCATCTCTTCTTTTACCCTATTCGCGCTAAAACTCGGCTTGGCCGCGGGAGGCGCGCTCGCCGCATTTCTGCTATCTATGTTCGGATACGAAAGTGGCGGGGTTGACCAATCTGAAGAAGCCGTTGCCGGGATTCTGATCGTCTATACGCTCGTGCCGGCCATCGGATTCGTAATCACTGCGGTTATTCTTCAACAAATGAAGCTGAGTAGCGTCGTGGTCAAAGAGAACGCAAAAAAGCTGATCGCGATGCGCACAGTTGCGGAGTAATCCAGGACTATGAATAAGTTTAATGGGCTTGGAATGTCGTTGGGCAATCTTAGTCGCTTGTCATCAGCAAAGTCGCGATCCATCTCACCTGAAAACCCAACTGGTGAACCTGGCAAGGGCGGCATGGCGACCGAAGGTACTGGCGCATCCGCAGCCCGCGGCCTCGGGCAAGGTTGGAAAATCTCGCCAAGCATTGAGATTGGGCCCTGGGAGAGTTGCTCGTTGGCGGACATCAAAACTGGAGGCGCGATTCAGCAAATCTGGATAACGACGCTTGGCCCAAAGAAGCGGGATTTGATTCTCCGCATGTATTGGGATGGGCAAGAGCATCCTTCCGTCGAGGTCCCATTGGGTGATTTCTTTTGTTGCGGGCTGGAAAGATACGCACACGTTTCATCTCTGCCCGTCTGCGTGAATCCCGGTCTGGCGTTCAATTGCTTCTGGGAAATGCCATACCGCGAGAATGCGCGTATCACACTTGAAAACCGAGATCCGCTGCAAAAGGCGATGGTGTATTTTCAGATAAACTATGTTGAAACAACGATGCCGGACGATGCCGCCTACTTTCACGCGCAGTTCCGACGAACGAATCCCGTTCCGTATAAAGGGCTTCACACCATATTGAACGATGTCGAAGGCAAAGGACATTACGTCGGAACCTATATGACGTGGGGCGTCAACAATTCCGGCTGGTGGGGCGAGGGTGAGATCAAGTTTTTCATTGATGACGACGAGGACTTCCCAACCATATGCGGGACTGGCACCGAAGACTACTTTTTGGGCTCGTTCAATTTCGACGTTGGCACGGCCATCCCCGGCGAACCCCTGGCGTATTCAGAGTATACGACTCCCTACGCCGGTCTCCCCGAAGTTCAAAGGCCTGACGGCGTGTATCGATCACAACAGCGCTTCGGAATGTATCGCTGGCATATCGTTGACCCGATTCGATTCGAGAAGCGGCTGAGCGCGAATATTCAAGTGCTGGGCTGGCGTGATTTTGGCAACTGGGGAGGAGATTTAAGTCAGCGGCGCTACCTGCCATTGCAAGATGATCTTTCTTCAGTTGCCTTTTGGTACCAAACCTTGCCGGCTCGACCGTTTCCTGAGCTGCCGCATCGTGACGAGCTGGAAGTAAACTAGTGTCCTGTCACGTCTCCAGTGTCGGATAAAGCCGCTTCAGTAACGGTTGCGGTTCCATGTCAATGTGCCCGGGCGGAGGATGGCCGACTGTCGATCAGGCTTGCCAAGCGAATTCGGCTTGCCGCCGAAGACATCTTTAACGTATCGGTCGAGTATGGCTCGCGGACGGCGACGGACAGTTCTCCGTGAAGAGCCTCTCGTGGACGAGGCTCGTCCCGCGTGTGCCTCGACGAGTCCCGAGCGCAGACGCGCGAAGCGGCGGGGTCTCAAGACATGCTCAAGCGGTAGAAGCGGGCGGCGGCGCCTCCTTCCAGGGCTTCGCGCTGCGCCCGGCTCAGGGACGCAAGCCAGCGGCGCGTCGCCGCCATCCAGTCGCCGTAGCCGGCGCGCAGATTCAGCACCGGCCAATCGCTGCCCCACATCAGCCGCTCGGGGCCGAAACAGTCGAACAAATGGTTCATGTACGGCGTCAAATCGTCGAATGTCTGGGATGCCCCCGCCTCGGTGATCAGGCCCGAGAGCTTGCAGCGGGCGGACGTTTCGGCGGCGATTCGGGCGATCTGGTCGGCCCAGGGCAGCCACTTGCCGGCGGCGATTTCCGGCTTGGCGCCATGGTCGATCACGGCGCGCAGTCGCGGATGCCGTTCGAGCAACCGCAACAGCCGCGGCAGATGCGCCGGCGTCACCAGCGCGTCGAAGCAAAGTCCGGCGGCGGCGATCGCCTCGAACGCGGGCTGGAGCGCGGATCCCAGCATCCAGTCGGGGTCGGCGATGTCCTGGATCATCGGACGGATGCCCACCAGCCACGGGTTCTCAAGCAGGTTTTCAAACTCGGCGAGACCCGCCGAGCCGCCTTCCATATCCATCCAGCCGACGACGCCGGCGATGAAGTCGTGGCGTTCGGCGAGACGCAACAGAAAGCGCGTTTCGGCGACGGTCGGCGCCGCCTGCACGAGAATGGTGCGTTGGATGCCCGTCCGCGCCAGTAGCGG
>JANQSV010000369.1 GCA_028279115.1 Pseudomonadales bacterium | reverse complement strand
TGAATCAGGAGCGAACCGGGCACGTGGCGGGCCAGATATACGCGCGGCTGGCAGACCGTGATCAGCAGCAGATTCTCGTCGGGCAGGGTCGCTTCGAGCTCTTCCGGTTCGACGATCAGGCGCAGGCGATTCTCAATCATGGCTTGTCTCGACCGCATTCGGTTGACTTCGCCGACCACCCTGCCTGGCCATTCCGCGCACAGCGAAGCGGAGTGACTCGGAGCATTCCCGCCCCTCTTCCCTGCGGGGCGGTGCTGCGCGCCGTCCAAAATGGCAATCCCGCCATTTTGTCGCAGAATCTCGTCGAATTGTACTTGCCATCCCCGAAACGGCGTCTGATATTCCAACGATCCGTCCACAAAGCTTCATTGCGTCGCCCTATGACTGCCGCAGGTTGTCGACGATCCGCGTGTAGCTGCGCAGCCGCTCGCCGCTGACTGCGCCGTTCTCGGCGGCCGCCAAGACCGCGCAGCCCGGTTCGACGCGATGTGAACAATCGCGGAATTTACAATGTTCGGCCAAGGACCTCAATTCGACGAAACCTTCGACCACTTCGGACGGCTCCAGGTGTTCGAGGCTGAATTCGCGCACGCCGGGAGAGTCGATCAGGTCGAAGCCAGACAGATGGAACAGCCGCGCGGCCGTGGTCGTATGCGTGCCGCCGCGCCGCCAGGCGTCGAGTTCGCCGACTTCGGCCAGGGACTGCTTGCCGAGCCGGTTCAACAGCGACGATTTGCCGACGCCGGACTGACCGACGACCACCGCCGTCAGCCCCTTGAGCCGCTCCGCGAGCGCATCGATGCCGGCGCCGGTCAAGGCCGAGAGTTCGAACAATTCCAGCTCCAGTTCGCGATAGATCGCCGCCATCCGGGCCAGCGCCCGCGGATTCGCCGGCGGCAGATCGATCTTGTTGAGCACGAGCAGACATTCCAGGCCCAGATTCTCGATCACCACCAGGTAGCGGTCGATTACGCTCATTTCGGTTTCCGGCACGACCGCGAACATCGTCAGAACGCAGTCGATATTGGCGGCGATGGGCCGGAAACGGGCGCTTGTGTCGGCGCGGCCGAATTCGCTGCGGCGTGGTTCGAGGCCGGTGACCACGCCGCCTTCGGCCTTGCCGGGCGTCCAGCTTACGCGGTCGCCGGTGACGACTTGCGGCAGATTGGCGCGGGCGTGGCAGCGCACGACCTTGCCCGAAGCGTCCTCGACATCAAGTTGCCCGCCGAAGTGACTGATGATGACGCCGGATCGTTCCCCGCCGGAGCGGCCTTCCCGCCGCGCCGCGATGCGGCGTTGCTGCCGCTCGCTGAGTCTGCGTCCGGACGCCATGCCCTAGCCGCCGACGCCGAACGCAAAGAGAGTAAATGAAGGGACACCCATAGCCGAAATTATCGCACATTCCCCTTCCCCGTCATTCCGCGCGCAAAATGACCTGGCGCAGAATGACAAATGTTCGGATCTGCACAATGTGAGTCGCCGCCGGGTGGCAGGGGGTTCAGCGGACGTGCGGGGCAGGACGCCGAGCCCGAAGTCTGCGGGGGTGGAGGCAAGTGTTTATGAAGCGCAGCTTCATGCGCAGCCGGAACGACGCCAAGCTGTGCTTGGCGGCTGGACGTATTTACGGCGTCCGCTGAACCCCCTGCCACCCGGCGGCGACGGAACATGGGACACCCATCCTACCGAACATGGGACACCCATCCGCGCGCGGCGGAACATGGGACACCCATCCTGCCGAACATGGGACACCCATCCGCGCGTGCTACAATGGCGTCAGTTTTCGCACCCCATTGGAAAACCGCATGGACGGCAATCTCAACCTGATCTGGATCGATCTGGAGATGACCGGGCTGGACCCGGGCAGCGACCGGATTCTCGAAATCGCCTCCCTCGTTACCGATCCGCAACTCGGCATCATCGAGGAAGGTCCAGTGCTCGCGATTCGCCAGCCCGAGTCACTGCTTGAGTCCATGGACGAATGGAATCAGACGCATCACCATGCTTCGGGGCTGATCCAACGCGTCCAGTCGAGTCCGATCGACGAAGCCGAGGCCGAACGGCGCACGCTGGCCTTCTGCGAGCGCCATACCAGCCGCGGCTCCTCGCCCATGTGCGGCAGCACCATCTGCCAGGATCGGCGCTTCCTCGCCCGGTATATGCCGGACCTCGAAGCTTGGTTCCATTACCGCAATCTCGACGTCAGCACTGTTAAGGAACTCGCGCGCCGCTGGAAACCCGAAATCCTGCACGGCCTCACCAAGATAAGCAGTCACAAGGCGATCGAGGACATCCGCAATTCGGTCGCCGAATTGCAATACTACCGCCGCCACTTCATTAATGGACTTCGGTCCGTCGTTACCGGCAAACGGGGGTGCAGCGGACGCCGTGAATACGTCCAGCCGCCAAGCACAGCTTGGCGCCGTTCCGGCTGCGCATGAAGCTGCGCTTCATAAACGCTTGCCTCCACCCCCGCAGGCTTCGGGCTCGGCATCCCGCCTCGCACGCCCGCTGCGCACCCGTTTCCCGGCAACGACTCACGCTGTGGA
>JANQSV010000368.1 GCA_028279115.1 Pseudomonadales bacterium | reverse complement strand
CAGCCAGCCCACGCCCACGCAGAGCTCCTGTTGCGCCACGGCCGTCAGACGGCCGGTGCCGGTATCCTGGCCGCTAGTCACCAGCAGGTGGGAGGCTTGAGGGAGGATGCGACCAGCAGTGAGAGGATGCTGACGGCCATCCATTCCGGACTCTTCGACCCACTCATTGCGGGGAACAGGTGTTGTTGGTGCCCTATGCTGATCGGGTACACCGCGAATGGTTCGCTGGGCTTCGGCGCTCTTGGAGTACAGCACCGGGAAGCCTCCCGGCGCATCGGCATCGGTCTGCCCAAACTCGCGCAACTGCGCTCCCCCATCCAGCACGGCGGAAGGCACCACTTCCTGGTCCTCCATTCGCAGAAGCGACTCGTGATTGGCGTATTCGTATGCGGCCTCGGCCAAGTCCGGTGAGCGAAATACGCTCGGCGTCCAGTCGCCAGCCTCGATGCGCTCCGCGGGCCAATGGGAAACCTCGCCCCAGCCGTTCGCGATCAAGCCTTGCTCGCAGTCCAGCAGGCAGCGGTGGAAGTCGGCGGCCTCATCGTCGTCCGCTGGCATCCTGTCAAGATTGATGAAGCGGGTCGGCGGCTTGTCGCCGTCATGGCGCCCCATCACCACGATGCTCTCGTTGATGTTCGTGTGCTGGCTGAGATTGATGTTGCGGGGCTGGTGCGAGGTCAGGATCGTGTGGATGTGGAAGCGTTGCCCCAGCGCCAACCTCTCCTGCTGACCGGAGGGCGTGGTCAGCGCAATGGTCGGGTTGATCATCGTCAGGACGCCGTCGGATCGCTCCACGCAGTGGTCGGCGAGACCGACGAAGAGCGGGCCGATGGAGTTCTTGTCGGCAAATTCCAACAGGCCGGGATCGGCCTGGGTCAGCTTCTGCTCTAGCGAGTCGGCTCGGGCGCGCAGCGCCTTCTGCGTTTCCTTTGCGAACTTCTCACCCATGTTGGCGCGGTTGGTGAACGGCGGGTTCATGATGACGATTCGAGCGTTCTTCACCGCATCCACTGCGTCTTCCAGTTCGGTTTCGTCTGTGGCCTCCCAAGTCGCTTGGGAATCGATAGCGCCATCATCCAAATCCAGTTCGTCCGGTCTTTCAACGACGGTCCGCTGCCCCATTAGCTCAAGCGTACCGGCTTGCACCCGATCCGGGGCATGCTTGTCTGGCCCATAGGGCATCAGATGCAGGCCCATTCTGCGGTAGCTGACCCGGTGGTTGCCCGCCGTCAGCTGGGACGCTGCGAGCTGCAGCGAAACGGGATTAATGTCCAAGCCTTTGATGATGTCCTCGACCGCCAGTTTCTGCAGTTGGGTTAGCTTCTCGTCGTCCGCACCCTTGTCCAGCGCCCGGCGCTTCATGTCGGTGAGCATGGCGGCCAGCAGGGTGCCGCTGCCGCATGCCAAGTCCACTGTCTTGTGTTTGCGCCAAACTTCGGTGTCAGACCAATCCTGGTCTCCGCAAACATCCAGCGTCAGGCGGGCGGCGAGGGAGGCGGCGACGGGCCGGGTGAAGAAAGCGCCGTCGGAGGCCTGGTTGCCCATGACGCGGTTGAAAAGCGGGCCGGCATGGTCGGCGCCCATGTCCGCGTAGGTCTCGGCGATGCGCTCGGCTTCGGCGGCAAGATGATGCAGGGCGCGCTCCAGGCCGGCGGTCTTGCCGGTCGTCTCGACCGCGTAAATCGCTTCCAAGGCCGGTTCGAGCACCGGGCGGAAGTCGTGGCGCATGATGCGCTCCCATTCGCGGCTGATCGTCCGCACGACGTCGGTCTGGTTCTTGATGAGTGAGAGGTCGCTGATACCCGACAGCCAGCCGCCGTTGCTGATGCGCTGGTGCAGCATGGCGGCGTTCATCATCAGCAGTGCGGCGATGGTGCAGCCGTCGGCTTGCTTCTTGTCGGTTTCTTTTAGACGGTCGAGTTGGAAGTGCTTGTTCAGCGGGGGCTGCAATCCATCCGCCCGCATATGGTGAGCCGCCTCGGACACGCTCGATTCCAGAATATTCAGATCACGCATTACCCGATTGTCGCTCAGCCCAGACTTCGACAGCAGATTCATCTTGATTGCGCTGCCATGGTCTTCGAGCCCGCTCAGCTTGAGCATGAGTTGGCCCTGTTCCTCCGCCCGTTCTTTAGCGGATTTTCGGGACCTGCGCTGACTGCCCGGCTGCAAGCGTACGCCTTCGCCGATATTGATCATCTTCCGGGCCTTGGCCTGGGTTTTCCGGATGTTCACTATCCCCCGCGCCGCGCCCGCCTTGGGCTGGTCGCGGGCTACCGTGTCAGTGCGAAGTTCGACAGTTCCGTCATTGTTTTTCTTCCCTGTAAGGACCTGTGTCATCTCCACCGCTTCGCCGGTCATGGACGTTTCCCAGTCTGCCGATTCCTGGCGTACACCCGGCACCCCGCCTGGCGCGCCAGACTCGCCGCTGTTCGCGGACTGTTCGTCAAGACGCCGTATTCCCGCTTGGGCGCGGGTCTTGCCCGCCAACGCCTTTTCAACGGCTTCCTGCGCGGCGCCGGGCGGCCCCTCGACTTCGCCGCACTGGATGCGCCCGCCTTCGCCTCTGGCTACCGCCACCAAGGTTCGCTCCACCGGCGGCGGCTTGGAGATGTACAACTGCAAGAGTTCCTCAAGGTTTTCCTCGATTCGCTGGTCGTGGGCGCGCAAAGCAAGCAGTATCTGTCCCAATTCCTGCCAGCCTTCTTCGGCTGCGCTTGTGCTCAGCCACTTCTCGGGGTCGGCGGTAGGCGGAATCAGAATCGGACAGACGATGAAGCCCAGTTCCTTGCCGGGCGCGGTGCGCATCGCCCGCCCGACGGCTTGCACGACATCTATGGGGCTCTTGCGGGCTTCAAGGAACGCCACCGCGCTCAGCGACGGCGAATCGGTGCCCTCTCCGAATATGCCCACATTGATGATGCCGTGAGGGTGCGCCGCGTCAGCGGCGGCCAGACGTCCCTTTGCGGTTTCACGCGCCGCGGCGTTGCTCGAAGCATCCAGGTGTTCGAGGCTGTAATCGGACGCGGCCCTGCCGTCCGCATTCTCGCTGAGCCAACGCGAGACCCACTTTTTTACATTGTCGGCTTGGAGATCCGCCGCCATGTTTTTGGACTTGTCCACCGTGTTCATGAAGGCGATGCACGACTTGATGTCCACTTCGTCGCCCTGGGTGGCGCCGCCCATCGTCAGTGCGAAAGCCAGGCCCCTGAGGTAATCCGTGGTCGTCAATTGAGTGCGCCCCGTGCTTTTGGTTGCCTTGGCCAGTTCGTTCGCTGTCTCATATGCCTCGGGGTCGTTGATGCCCATGGCGATGATGCGATAGTCGGACAGCCAACGGTTGCGGACGGCTTCCAGGTAGCTCTTGCGGTACAACTCCACCCCGAATGTGATCTCGTCGTCCATCGAGCGCACTATCCAGTCCGGGTTGCCGGTGGGAGGCTTGCCGCCGTATATGCGCGGCGTGGCAGTTTGATAGATTCGATAAGTGGCGGGAAACTTGTCGTTGTCATGGCAGACGGTGAAGTCTCGAAGACGCTGTTCTTCTTCGTTCGCCGCAGCAGATCTGGATTTCTTGCGCTTCAGCCCCGCCGTTCTGTGGGCTTCGTCCGCAATCATCACGCACGCCCTCACGCCCGCGTTCAGCAAGGCTTCCGATACTCTGGCGCTGCTTTGATACGTGCCGATGAGAACCTTGATCCCGCTGTCGGTAGTGCTTTCGTGCATCCAGTCCGCGATTTCGCCGGCATCGGTGGTCACCTTGCCCTTCAGCTCGGACGCGCTGACATTGCTGTTGTCGATGGTTGGATCGAGCGTGGCGTTGCGGGTTCCTTCTTTTCTGGGGTCGTAGCCCGCCGTGGCGTCCGAGCAAACCGCCAGCACGTCGATCGCAACGGATGCGTGTTGCAGGTATTCGCGCCTGATCTGGCCGACGAGCGCAATGGACGGACAAAGCACGATGGAAAGTCCGCCCGCTGGCGTTAGTTCTTCGACGATTCGGAGCGAAATGCGAGTCTTGCCCGTTCCACAGGGCAGAATTATTCTGCCGCGGGCCTCGCCCGCCGGCAGGCCGCCGCTTTCCGAACGTTCCTGTTCCCCGAGTATGCGGACGCTGTTGGCGACGGCTTCGTTTTGCATGCAGGATTTTGTCTGCTGCCGCTCTTCGCCGTCTGGATTCGACAGGCAGTGTTCACACTCCTCAGGTGCGGCATTCGCCTCCAGTTGCTGGTGAAGGTCGTTTGTGATGTTCACCGGCTTGAGGGGCTCGGTGTGCATTGACGCCGACTGGTCCGCGCCGCCGGCAATAGGATTGTCGCCATTAGTGACGACCCAGCGCTCGGCCCAAAAGTCCGAAGCGGACGCAACCGCGAATTTGGCAATCTCGTTGCTTTTGATCGAATCGCCGCGCCCCTTGTGGTCGAGCCGGCGCGACTTGCACTGGATGGCGATGCATCTCCCATCGCTGCGCCGCACGGCTACGGCGTCTATCCCCACATCCAGCCTTGTGGTTTTAGGAAAGAATTTCTCCCGATCCGGCCAATCGTCCCAGTGCCAACACTCCGTGATGTCCCATTCCTTGATGTACGGGCCGGACTCCACAGTGACGACTTCGAGCCATTCTCCATCGGTCTCCCGCGGATTCATCTCGGCGGTCTTCTTGACCGCCGTTTCGATGATTTCCTGCGCAGTCGAAGTCTCCATCGTTTCTCCCTATCGGGACATGTCTCCTTCCCGACTGCCGTTCATTTTATCAGCAGATCGCCAGGCAGACCCGTTTCCCTATCTGTTCACAAAGCCTCCGGCCTTTGACTACACCGCCAAGGCTTTTCCCACCAACCGGCAACGCAGGAGAAAATCGTGAGCAACTATCTGAAAATCGCAGGAATTTCCCTGCTTTCGCTGACCGTCGGCGTCGGCATGGTCGCCACCGACTATTCCCCGATGCAATAACCCGTATCAGTCGATCCCGGCGCCGGGGATGACGAAGCCCGAACCAAAGGAATAGCCGAGGAGGCAGGTCAGGGACACCGCGTTGCCTTCGCCGTCCACCACGGAAAGATGCGTGGTGTCCCCGCTTTCGCAGGGAGCTTATATCGAATGGTTGGCGCGAAGGCGGCTGACCCGGCCACGAGCTGGGCATGCCTCGGCCCTACACCCCGACTCCGGATTCGTCTTGCGCCATGGCGACACTCGCTTGCATGGCTATTGCCACAGTCGATGCGCTTCTGGTGAATCTTGACATTACATTCTCTCCCCTGTGCTCTGAATCGAGCAGAATTGAACCGCGGGACAGCAAAAATTCATTGACCGCCGCGCCTGTCCGGTTCCTAATTGACGGGGTACCCGTAAATGAATTTTCGTGGGACACGTACGTATTTTGAAAGTGTTGCGATGAATCGGGCCAGCTAAAAGATATCCAAAACGCCGAAAACCTTCCAAGATTTTCAGCAGTTTATTCAATAAAATCAGGCAGTTGTAAATTTACAGACAAAAACTCATTAAGCCAGAAATTCGCGAACGAACAGAAAAGTCGGGCGATACTCACAAGCATGCCCATTATTCTGATTGGGGCTTGATTTTAGAAAAGTATTAGTGGTAACTTCGTGACAGGAAGTGTGTACTGTGTTCTATATCAGCGAGATCGTAATAGTGGCTAATCAAAAAAGCACCTGAATTTGGAGTTATATACCAAACCTTGAAACTTAACTTTGCGATTGCTGTTTAATATATCACACACTGCATAATCTTAAATTCAAGGAGATTGTACAAATTATGTTAGCAAAATTTTCCAGTACCCGCACTCTAAATAGGGCAATTTTATTTTTATTTCTTCTCTCTGCTTTAGTTGCAATTGCTAATGATTGGGACACGTTTATTTTCGAACCACGCGTTATAAGTGACGCAGAACTTGCGGATGTGATTGAAAAGCAAGATGCGCTGTATGGCTCCTGTATGTTAGAGGCGGCTCAATTGTATAACGATACAGCGAGAGCGCACATCGCCAATTTCTGGACTCGATACAATTCAATCAATGGGTGGGCAACCACTACTAAGGGATTAAATTCGTTAACTGCAATTATTGCAGAAGTTGATGCCCAACTTATTGGATATGCAATGAGAGCAAAAGAGCCTCTCAAGACTCAACTTGACAACGCAGTAGATGCTGTAAAGATCTTAGGAACTATAGCTAATGATTTCTATATAGATCCGCTCGCAAGGATCTTTATTCAGATTGAGTTTAATCGAATGGAAGGTCTGATTGAACTTGCCGCAAACCCACCCTCTCTAGAAGCATTAAGCCCATTCACATGCAGGCTAGCATACGATGCTCGAGTGAGAGAATCGGAAAACGAGGATGAGGATGAAGACGATGATTATAGAGAAGATTATTATCTCGAAGATGAGGAGGGGCGTGAACGTGAAATAGATCGAACACGTATAATAGATGACTACGATTGGGACTTCTTTGATGAAGAATAGACATAAGTTTTCATTGTAATTTTATGGAGATACCAACTATGATTAAGAGAACAGCTGTTTTGTATACTTTATCGACTATCATCGCGATGATGATTGTCATATTTCTGTATCAATACATTGATGGTTTCATCAACTCACAAGAATTTGTACAAGATACTGCTTCGAACCTTACACCAAATAATAATGTAGGAGACCAGGATATTGCGAGAACTAGAGATACAAGAAGTGAACGGGATTTCAGACCCTCTCGGTTGGACATTCTTGAGAGCAGTCTGGAGGATCAAGAAGATATAGCTGTTAGTATTGTTCAGGAAGCTGGAAGCGCAGGACTGGATCCGGACGTTTGGGCGGAATTGAACTTCAGCACTGATTGGGCTGAATTTGTAGCCGAGCTTGATTTGCCGGAGGCAGATAAAAGAGCAGTTCAAGACATGATCATTGGATACTGGGCTCGCAATAAAGAACTGTTTGACCTGTATTATGCTGGCCTGATATCTCAAAACGAATATGAGTCCGAACAAATGAGCCCGTCTGAACTTGAGCAAAGGCTTTCAGCGTTATTGTCACCTGAGCAACTGGAGTCCTACAGATTGTATTCCGGCATGATTTCTGACAACAGCACTCAGCTCAGAGAGCAGATCACTCAGACCTATGTAGACGAAGACTATATAGGGATATTGGCATTCTCGAATCTCGGCAACCTTGATGCGGTACTTGATTACATTGAGTCCGGCGCAAATGTCAATTCTCGCCCATCTGATGGTCGAACAAGCCCACTACACAATGCCGTATTTCATAATAATCTAGCAATGGTTGAAGCATTGATAGAAGCTGGCGCAGATGTCAACTGGGCAACTGAGACAGATAACATGAGTCCCTTGCAATGGGCTGCTATTATGGGAGATGCTGAGATAGTTAGAGTACTAGTAGCCGCTGGAGCAGATTTGGAATATAGTGGGCTAGAAGACGGTCAAGTCTCTACCGCGTTAGCTCAGGCTGCAGAAATTGGAAAAATTGAAGTTGTGGAAGAACTGCTTGTATTGGGAGCGGATGTAACTGGTCCATCAGGAATACAAGCACTAAGGTTTGCAATAATGCAAGGAAACAGTGAACTGGAAGAAATCCTAATTGGGGCTGGAGTTGATATCAATGCTCCGGAAATAATTGCGACAAAGGAAGCAACTGCCAGAGTCTCCTTGTAGACTCTTCTCCAACCGTAAGCTTCCCCGTCAATGAGACAGTTCGAAACTGGAGTTTCCGGCGTTTTCGGTCTACCGTCTGGAAATTCCATGGGACACGTACGTGTTTTGGAAGTGTTGCGATGAATCGAATTCGTTGCTTTTTGCCAATTTTTCTGGCGGCTTCGCTCACCGCCGGAACGCACACCGAGGCGGGTCAGGCCGCGGTCAGCAGCGCGAGCCCCGAGGCCACCGCGGCGGGCGCCGAAATCCTGCGCCGGGGCGGCAACGCAGCCGATGCCGCTGTCGCCATCGCCTTCACGCTCGGCGTGACCGAACCGGCCATGAGCGGTCTCGGCGGGCAGATCCAGTTTCTCATCCGCCGCGGGGACGGGGAGGTAATCGCCTTGAACGGCAGTTCCTTCGCCCCGGCGCTCACCGATCCCGCGGCGGTGCGCGGCGAAATGAACCCGTACCAACGCACGACGGTTCCCACCTGGCTGAAATCGCTGGAATTCCTCTGGCGCGAATACGGCAGCGGCAATATCGGCTGGCGGGAGTTGATCGAACCGGCTTTGGGCCATGCAAGCGATGGATTCGTGCAAGGAGAATTCCGCCAGAAAGTGTTTCTCCGGCACGAGAACGATCTTGCCGGGTTTCTTGCCGCCGGACACATGCCGGCCGATAGCGCCATCGAACAGGGCAGCACGATTCGCCAACCGCAACTTGCCGCGACATTGGAACGAATCGCCGAAGGCGGCAGCGAGGTCTTTTACCGGGGAGAGATCGCCGACCTGATCGAGCGGGACATGATCGCCAATGGCGGCTGGATTCGAAAAACGGATCTCGCGCGGGTTTCCGATCCCGTACCCGTCGCCCCGGTCAGCGCCGGCTATCGCGCTCATCAGGTCTACTCTTTTCCGCCTCCCGCCGGCGGCTGGGTCATGATGCAGACCCTGAAGTTGTACGAACGGCAACGCCGGGAAGACTGGACCGCCAAGGCCAAGCGCCAGGCGATGACGCACTCGATCTTCCTCGCCCAGCGCGACCGCCGCGAGCATCCGGTGGAAGATTTCGACGATTACGGCGAATTTCTGGAGCGGAAACTAAGCGAGCAATACATCTCCGCCCTGCACGAACAGCCACATGCCACCGATACCTCCAGTCGGGAAAGCAACGGCGGCGAAACGACGCATTTTTCGCTGATCGACGCCGACGGCTTCGCGATTTCGGCGACGACGAGCATCAACGCCTATTACGGCGTACGTGTCGCCGCCCCGGAACTCGGCTTCCTGTACAACTCGTACATGGACGATTTCACCTTCGGCGATCCCGCGCATCCCTACGCGATCGCGCCCGGCAAACCCGCCTATTCGTCGATGAGCCCCGGCATCGTCACCCGCGGCGGCGAGACCGTGCTCGTACTCGGCAGCCCCGGCAGCGCACGCATCATCTCCGCCGTGGCGCAAGTGATCGCCGCCTACGCCGAGAACACGGAGAGTCTGGACGCCCTGCTCGCCGCCCCGCGCATTCACGTCACCGGGAGCGGCAGTCTGTATCTTGAGAATCCGGACTGGCTACCGATCGTTGAAATGCTCGGACTGGAATACAACACGCTTGGCACCGATCTCATGATCGAAGGCCGCAACGCGTATTTCGGCGGCGTACACGCCGTCGGCAGGCTGCGGGGTGAATGGCAAGCCGCGGCCGACCCGCGCCGCGACGGCGCCGCCGTCGTGTTGAATCCATGATCCGGAAAACACGGGGGAAGCATAGTCAGGGCAAGTTTCCTTGTCCGATTAAATCCAATGCTTGTCTGGCGGTCAGTATCGGAATGCCCCGGACCTCGGCAAGTGCAAGCATGTCCCGTTTATCGCCGGAAACGATCAGGTCGGCCTGCGCCGCTATGGCAGAAGCCAATATTCGATCGTCATCCGGGTCCGGAGACAGATTCTCGCTTTGGCCTGTTTCGGTAATTACGGCTAATGATCTCAACTCTTCGATCATGATGTTGGCTTCATTCGCGTGAACAAACTTGCGCAGGCGCGGTCGAGCAAGCACAGCCTCCAGTTCCGCGAACTGGAAATGGGACACAATGAGGTCGAATTCACCCCGCAGCCAAGCCTTGTACAACTCGTCGGGCGGCGTACCCTTGGTGATCAAGGCGCCGATCAGAATATTGGTGTCAAGAACTACCCGCACGCAGGACGCCAACCTCCTCGTCGATCAGATCGAGGATGGATTGCTGGTCTCGCGCCGCGTTTCGATCCTTGATCCGACTTATGGTGAGATCGAAAATCCTGCGGCGCACAGCCTCATCGACGAATCGGGACAGATCTCCCTTTTTTCCGCCATTCCGGGCTATGAACGTACGGACCGCGCGGTCGGTTTCGTCGGGTATCGAGAGATTCCAGCGAGCCATTTCCGAGCCCAAGCATATGCGTATAGGTGTATACGTGTAATCTAAAGTCTTCCGAGTCCATGCGTCAAGGTCGGCTCACCCGTAAGCCAACCGCAGCAGTTCGATCACCGATTGAATCTGGCCGGTCCAGTACCAGACGAAGAATACCGCCACGCTGCCGCAGGCGATCAATGCGGCGAGTTGTTCGTCGACCAGTTTGGCCTTTTCGCGGGCTTCGCCTTGTTCTCGTTCGTTCATCGATTCGCTCTCCCCTATCCGCTGAAACCGATCCAGCGGCCCGTGGCCGCCACGGTAAACCAGACCATGATGGAAACGACCGCCATCAACTTGAGCAGCCAGGGATTGACCTCGCCCGGAGCGCGCTCGACCAGCGGCTGCCGCACGAGGTAATGGAATCCCGCGCCGGCGCCGAGCGCGAGCATCTTGTACCAGTACACCGGCAGATAGTAGATTTTCACCGCCACGCCGCAGGCCATGAAAACCCCGGTGGCGACGAGGGTCGCCATGGCGATGTTGAAAACCGCGTTGCAGCGGGAAATGATCAGGCCTTGCTCGACTTCGGTCAGGACGACGCCGAGGATTCGCCCCTCAGCCACCAATACCGCGCCGCCAAGCAGCGCCAATCCGAGCAGATGAAAGGTTTGAATCGTGGCGAAAGCTGCGCCCCAGGTCTTGCCGATATAGCCGAACCAGGTCGTTTCCAGCCACTCAAAAAACGGCAGCAGACCGCCGTGAACCTCGCCCCGGGCGCCCGAGAGGGCGAATCCCAGGGTCACCGCAAGCACGGCCGCCACCAGAATCGTTCTTGTGTAAGGTCCGAGAAGGGAAGTTGGCATGGTTATTCTCCCGCGCTCGTCCGCTAGAAGCGTGTCTGGCCGTCGACGCAGCCGGCCATTGCGCTCATGAGACCGGGATCCAGGTACAGGCAATCGAACCAGTCATAAGCGATGAAGCGGCCGCACATGACGATGGCCGACCAGCCCGCCAGCGAACATATCGCGCCGATTCGCAGATTTCGCGGCGCCCGGGGCTGCGAGTCCCAACCGGTTTCGGCTTCCTTCATGCGACGGTGAAACAGGATCGCGTTGATCAGCAGTCCCACCATCAGCACGAGCTTGATTCGCATCCAGATACTTTGCGAACTGCGCACCGGCACGGCGTAAAACAGTAGCAGACCGGTGACCACCATGACGGTGAACCCCACGAGCATGGGCAGGTTCAGCCGATCGGCGATGCGGCTCGCGGGCACATCGGGCAGCGCGAGGCCAAGCATTCGCAGGTCAATAAGGAACAGCATGCCGAGGCTGAGCATCAACGTCAGCACATGGGTGCTTTCGACCCAGTTGTACATGTAATACGACTCATGGAGCATGGTGCTCCAGCGGGTTTCGTCGAGCCATATGGCGATGTTGTGGATGAATTCGTTCAGCACCCGCGAAACCTCTGTTCGGTTGCATCTCCCGGCTGCGGCAAGAGTAACCCCCAATAATGGCAAAATCCAGCAGCAGCCAAGTGGCTTCGATCCGTCGCCATCTGGTGGGCGGGGTGTAGCGGACGCCGTAAATACATCCCTGTAGGCTCCGGGCTCGGCACCCTGCCTCGCACGCCCGCTACACTCCGCCCACCAGACAGCGACTCACGATGTGCAGACTTAGAAAGACAGTGCCGCGATCCGTTCGCAATAGTCAGTGTTCTGAAGTACCATCTTGCGCCGCCGAAGCTCCCGGAAATTTCAAGGTCCGCAACGAATGTCAGCAGCCAGCCGCATGGTCGTGTTCGCCTGCGCCCTGTCGGGGGCAGCCATGAACATGGCGGTTGCCGGGGAAGCGCCTTGGCGGCTACAGGACGCGCTCACGCCGCCGGATGGATTCAGCGTTGGTCTCGTGCACATGAGCCGCTTCGAGTCGATCGGCAACAATCCCCGTGCGGGTTCGAGCCCCGACGACAGCATGATCATCCAGCGGACTATTCTCGACACCCGATATCGGCGCGGAGGCGCCGAGGCGCAACTCGAACTTTACGATGCGCGCCAGCAACTTGCCGACGACGATGCTTTCCTGACCAACTCCGCGAT
>JANQSV010000355.1 GCA_028279115.1 Pseudomonadales bacterium | reverse complement strand
TACATGCAATACGTCATGTTTCTTCCGCCGTGCGGGCTTTGCATAACCCAGCGCATATTCATCATCCTTTGCGGTTTAATCTGTCTTGCGGGGGCGGTCCACAACCCGCATCCGAAGGGGCAGCGCATCTATGCCGGCGTGGCGGGGGCGATGACCATTTTCGGCGGCTATTTCGCCGGTCGGCAGATCTGGCTACAACATTTGCCTGAAGATCAGATTCCCGCTTGCGGCCCGGGCCTGAACTATCTCCTGCAGAATTTCCCGCTCGTCGACACCCTGAACTTCCTGTTGCAAGGCGACGGCAATTGCGCCGAAGTGCAATTCCGCTTTCTCGGCCTGCTGACCATTCCCGAAATGGCCATGGTCGCTTTCGTCATGCTGTTCGCGACCTGCATGTTCATGCTGTTCCGCGATCAATGGGCGCAAACCGCCCGGGACTGATTCATGGGCGCGGTGCTTGCCCGAAGCGAACCCCAACAACAGGCGACGGGTTACATCCAGCCGGGCTCCCTGCTCGAACTCTGGTTTCATACCGGCACCGCCTGCAATCTCGCCTGTCCATTCTGTCTCGAAGGCTCGAAACCCGGCGACGGTAGGCTCGAACGCATCGGCCTGGAGGACGCCCGGCCCTGGCTCGATGAAGCCGTCGCGCTTGGCGTGGAGCAGTTCTCCTTCACCGGCGGCGAGCCGTTCATCGTCAGGGATATCGTTCGCATTCTCGATTACGCCTTGCGCCGCAATCCCTGCCTGGTGCTTACCAACGGCACCGAGCCGGTGTTGCAAAGACTGTCGGCCATCGAGACGCTGGCGGGTTTGCCGCATCCGCTTTCTTTCCGGGTCAGCATCGACTATGCCGACGAAGCGCGGTACGACGCCGGCCGCGGCGCCGGCAGCTACCGCAAGGCCTGGCGAAGCGCAGAAGAATTGCATCGGCGCGGATTCAAGGTCTCGCTGGCCCGGCAGCGCGATGCCGGGGAAGACAGCGCGGCGGCAGACCGCGGGCTTCGCGAACTATGTGTTGCGCATGGATTGCCGAAGGACACCCATATCGTCTCGTTTCCGGATTTCCTCACCCCCGGCGCCTATCCCCGGGTTCCAACGATCACCGAGCATTGCATGACGACTTACCACACCGGGGAATCGCGCCGGAACTTCATGTGTCATTTCTCGAAAATGGTGGTGAAGAAGAACGGCCGCATGCGGGTATACGCTTGCACCCTGGTCGATGACGATGAGTCCTACGATCTCGGCGGCAGCTTGAGCGAGGCCGAAGGCGTGCGTGTCATGTTGAGACATCATCGTTGTTATAGTTGTTTTGTCTACGGTTCTTCTTGTAGCGAAATCCAAAATCGCTGATCAATTTCGCTGCCAGCGGAAATAGCGTTCCAGCCAGGGGAAGACCTTCTCCGGCATGTGCTTCTTGCGCCAGGCATTGGCGGCAAACTTGTTCGCTTCGAGCATGGTCGGGTAGATGTGGGTGGCGGCGGCGATCTTGCCAAGGCCCATGCCATGGGTCATGGCGAGCGTGAACTCGCCGATCGCGTCGGCCGCATGGTAGCCGACGATGGTCGCGCCGAGTATGCGGTCCTTGCCGGGAGGCGTCAGCACCTTGACGAAGCCGCGGTTCTCACCGTCGGCCAGCGCCCGGTCGTGCAGGCCGAGATCGTAACGCGCCACCTCGCAGTCG
>JANQSV010000329.1 GCA_028279115.1 Pseudomonadales bacterium | reverse complement strand
GCGCTCGAACCCCCCGAGGAACACGGCGAATTGCTCGACAGCCAGACCGCCCGCCTGATCTCCACGTATCCAAATCGGTAATAGTTGAATACTGTCTATTTATACAGTATTCTTCAGAAAATTCATTACCAACAAGTTTTGCACAGGCTTTGTACAAAGTGTTGCTTTGACGGTGAATCAGGTGCGATTTAAGTTGTAGCCGTTGAATAGCCGCTCTGGTCGATGTCTGCGTGGGGGTTGACTATCTTGGAGAAACTGCAAGCAGCAACTGCTACTAGACCTGTGCGGGAATTGGGCGCCCGCAAGGGGACTGTGGTGCAGGTAGCCCTATGGACCGCCAATCGCCGAGAATCAGGGTATTTGAAATTTCTTGACCTTGAGGGAATTGTCAGGGAAGCCTTGTGCTGGGCATTGGCTCGCTACCTGAGATTGCCTATGCCGCAAGCCTACTATGTATCTGCTAACCCTAATGATCTTCCGGGAACAAAGTCCGGAAACCCACATAATCTGGCTTTTGGGCTTGAGGAGACGGGACTTCCCTTGCAGCGGATTGAGAATAGGAGAGCCGTAGAGGATCGGCTTGAAAATTGGAAGTTTGCCTTGCAATGTGGAGTTTTCGACGAGTGGATTGCCAATCGTGATCGAATTCCCAATAACCTTTTATTTTTTGGCAGGAATGAGTTTGTCTTGATCGATCATGACGATGCTCTACCAGCACATGTTTCTATCGAAAGTCACTCAAACTCCGAAATATTGAGACGATTGGGCGAAAACATGACTGAATCTAAGCGCCAAGATCTGCGTCAGCAAGCTGGTTATTTTTTTAAACGTATTCAAAGACTGGACTGGGAACGGATTCGTCTAATGGTCGCCCATGAAAACGTGCCCGAAATCAAACAGGATATGTTTTCAAGGCATATTGAATTCTTGCAACAGCGAGCTTCGCTGTTACCGATTATTGTTTCTCTGAGCCTCGGAATCAGGCAGGTTGGACTTGACCTTGATAACGAAATTCGTGAGAAAAAGGAGGGATACATATGAGAACAGGCTTCCCTGAGCCACCCAAATTTGGATTCTCCTGGCGAAACTTGTTAGTGGAGCCCATACCACTCTCGGATGAGAGGATTTCTTTGGCAGCTATCGTGAAGGCTGATGAAGGGGCTCTACTTGTTCCAAGGTTTGTTGCTAGACGAAAGTTACAGAGCCTATTCGGCACAAACTTCGGCGTTCGCATCGCAGACGCACTGGATGTGTGCGTTGAATGTGCGGAAGAGCATTACCAGCGAAATCCAATTTATCTCGACTGGAAACCACCAATTGACAGCTTTCATGTAGGGAAGGCGGAGCACTCGGTTGCTACTGATTTGGAAGAAGCCATCCTGGTGGCAGGGAAATATTGTTCTTCTATTGGTGTAGCGGAACAGACAGAGCGCAAGTCTTCACCACTTCACAAGCAATGGGAAACTGAAATCAAAGCGAACGTGAGCCAGCACTATTCTTCCTTCGAACGCCTTTTCAATACAAGAATCAGTTTGAAAGAAGGAGGAGTTGAGTTAAATGTTGGTTTCCTTTCCGATAAATATGCTGCGCAATTCGAAGCGGTTTCCAACCCTTCCACAGTACAGAGTGCATTGCTGCGCGCGCAAGCCAAGCTCTGGCAGCTAGATCTGCTTAGGGATGAAAAAAACTTGGTCAGAGGCCCCTATTGCGAGCTATTACTTGGGCTTCCAAAATCCAGGGATGACACAAATAATGATGCTCTAACTGAACTTGTCGATGAGCTCGAATTCGAAGCATCCAGAAGAGAACTAGGAATTTTCACTGCGACATCTCCCGCTGCCGCGGCAATGCATGTGATTGAAAAAGCCGCAGCTTGAACTTTGCCAACACCTGTGAGCCTGCCTCTTCCTGTGAGAGGCGAGCGAGGTCATGGAGGTCAGCCAAGCCTCCCGCCTGATCTCCGCGCATTCGGATCGATAGGCGAAAAGCCCTTTCCAACTCCGGATTATCGAGTGTTTAGTGATCCGAAATTGTAAAATGCGCGTTTTCATTGAAATTGAACTCGGAGCCCGTTCGATGACACGCGTTTTTTCCTTGCTTGGCCGCACCGGCCTGTTTCTTTCCCTGCTGTTGTCCGCCCAGGCGGCGCAGGCCGCCGAGGCGGTGGCGACCCTGAACCTGACCGGCAGCGGGCTGGGCATCGCCGCCCTGGCGATCTTCGTGCTCGCCTACGTTCTGGTGATCAGCGAAGAGAACATTCATCTGCGCAAATCGAAACCGGTGGTGGTCGCCGCCGGAGTGATCTGGGTGCTGGTGGCGCTGGCCTATGCCGCCGCCGGCGAGTCGGAACTGGCGGAGGAGCTCGTCGGGCACAATCTGCTCGAATTCGTCGAACTGTTTCTCTTCCTGCTCGCGGCGATGACCTATATCAACACGATGGAGGAGCGGGGAGTTTTCAATCTGCTGCGCGCGAAACTCGTCAGTTCGGGCTATTCCCTGCGCAAACTGTTCTGGATCACCGGCCTGATCTCCTTCTGCATGTCGCCGTTGGCGGACAACCTGACCACGGCCCTGCTCATGGCGGCCGTAGTGGTCTCGCTCGGCGGCGACAACACCCGCTTCGTCGTGCTCGGCTGCATCAACGTGGTCGTGGCGGCGAACGCCGGCGGCGTGTTCAGTCCTTTCGGCGACATTACGACCCTGATGATCTGGCAGGCCGGCCATGTGCAGTTCCAGGAATTCTTCGTGCTGGTGATTCCTTCGATCGTCAACTGGGTCGTTACCGCCGGCATCATGAGCTTCGCGGTTTCCAACGAGAAACCGGCTTCGATCCAGGAAGAGGCCCAGGTCAAGTACGGCGGCTGGGTCGTCGTCGGCCTGTTCGGCCTGACGATCGTCATGGCCGTCAGTTTCCACAATTTCCTGCATCTGCCGCCGGTGCTCGGCATGATGACCGGTCTCGGCATACTCAAGCTGTATGGCTACTACCTGCAAATGCGCGACGCCGGTTACATGGGCGCGGACACCGACCTGGTGAGCGGCGATGCGGCGATGTTCATCGATTCCGCCCATGAAGACGAGATCGAGCGGGATGGCCAGCCCTACAACATCTTCCACAACCTGCAACGCGCGGAGTGGGACACGCTGATCTTCTTCTACGGCATCATCCTTTGCGTCGGCGGCCTCGGCGCCTTCGGCTATCTGGCCGTGGTTTCGGAATTCACCTACGAGGGCCTCGGCCCGACCACCGCCAATATCCTGGTGGGATTCGCCTCGGCGCTGATCGACAATATTCCGGTCATGTTCGCGGTGCTCGAAATGGCGCCGGAAATGGACCTCTTTCAATGGCTGCTGATCACGCTGACGGCGGGCGCGGGCGGTTCGATGCTGTCGGTCGGTTCAGCCGCGGGAGTCGCGGTGATGGGTCAGGCGCGAGGCGTCTACACCTTCTTCGCGCACCTGAAATGGAGCTGGGCGATCGCGCTCGGCTATTTCGCCAGCATCGGCGCGCATTTCCTGCTGAATGGCTAGAGGGACACCAGGGACACCGCGCCCGTTCCGGAACTCATGGGACACCCATCCGAAAGATTGGTGAGTGTCCCATGCTTTACATGCTTTATGCCTCGCACGCCCGCCGCACCCCTCGCAGCGCGACAGTGACTTACGCCGCGCGTATCCAATCGACGTCATTCAGGACGCACGCAGATGCGGAACTTATGCGGAACTTATGGGACACCCATCCCCATCCGGAAGGTTGGTGGGTGTCCCATGCTTTCGTGGGTGTCCCATGCTTTCTCCATCCGGAAGGTTGGTGGGTGTCCCATGCTTTATGGGTGTCCCATGCTTTCTCCATCCGGAAGGTTGGTGGGTGTCCCATGCTTTACCTCGGGAGTTGATGGGTGTCCCGTGATTTTTTGCGTGATTTTTTGGTTTATGCTTGATTTGCTGGTTGAGAGTGGTGGTGTTAGTGGCGGAAATAGCCAGACGTTTTGCGGGGGAGAAGGTGCTTGCGTTGCCGGGGGCGGCGGCGGGCGGCTTGTTGCTGCTCGGTCTTACGGCGCGGGTGCAGGGGAACGAGGTGCTGCTTGCCTCGACCTTGGGGGCGGCGGCGGTGCTGTTGCTCTGGCTGGGCTGGCAGTGGATCGGTTTTCAGCGGAGCGGAGAGTATCCGGGGGTTCGGATCCTGCTGCGGCCGCAGCATTATGTGCAGGCGCTGGTGCAAAGCAGCGTTTTTCTGTATTGGGGCTATTACTGGAGTCCGGTTTACGATCATTTCTGGCTGCTCGGCGCGCAATTGCTGTTCGCCTACGGCTTCGACATGTTGCTGGCCTGGTCGCGCAAGCGGGAGTACCTGCTCGGCTTCGGACCTTTTCCGATCATTTTCAGCATCAACCTGTTTCTCTGGTTTCGCGACGACTGGTTCTATCTGCAATACCTGATGCTGGCGGCGGGTTTCATGGGCAAGGAATACGTCCGCTGGATGCGGGACGGCCGCAATGTGCATATCTTCAATCCTTCGGCTTTCGCGCTCGGCCTGTTTTCGCTCGCGCTGATCGTCACGGGCACGACGCAACTGACCTGGGGACAGGAAATCGCGTCGACGCTGACGCTGGCGCCGAACATCTACACTTTCCTGTTCCTGGCCGGCCTGGTGGTGATGTATTTCTTCTCGATCACTCTCGTGGCGGGCATGGCGGCGATCTCGCTGTTCGTGATGAGCGCGCTGTATTTCGCGGCGACGGGCGTGCCCTATTTCATCGATTCGGAAATTCCCGCGGCGGTTTTCCTCGGCCTGCATCTGCTCGTGACCGACCCATCGACCTCGCCGCGCACGCCGCTCGGCAAGGCCCTGTTCGGCGTGCTGTACGGCCTGGGGGTGTTCGGCCTGTATACCTTGCTTGGCGCGCTCGGCGCGCCGACTTTCTATGACAAGTTGCTTTGCGTGCCCCTGCTCAATCTCTGCGTGATCGCCATCGACCGGGCGGCGCAATCGATTCCCTCGGAATCCTGGGCCTTGATGTGGAGGCGGGGCTGGAATCCGGCGCGGGCCAATGTGGCGCATATGGCGCTATGGATCGCGGTGTTCGCGGGCGCTTCCTTCGCCGGCAAGACCGACAGCCGGCATACGGGCGACAGCGTCCCCTTTTGGCAGCGGGCCTGCGCCGAATCGCTGCCGAACGCCTGCGGCCGGCTGCTGCAATTGCAGGCCACGTATTGCGGCGACAATTCGGCCTGGGCCTGCAATGAACTCGGCGCGCATTACCGCGAAGGACACATCACCGATGCCGACGCGGAGCTTGCGCTGGGATTCTTTTCCCGCGGCTGCGAACTCAAGTCCATGGCGGCCTGCCGGAATCTGTTGCGGGCCGATGCGCTGTACCGACCGCCCCCCGGCGATCTCGATCTGCGCCTGTTGCTGCGCGAAGGCGGGCTCAACCTGATGGCAATGCCGCCGACCGATCTGTACCGGCGCGCCTGCGAGCACGATTGGCAATTCGCGTGTGACCCGAGGCTTTCACGAGAGCGGCGTTCATGAGCGCGGCGTCCGCCGGAGGAAGCGCGCCGGCTTCGGGCAATCGCCGCACCGGTCTCATGCTGTTGACCTTGATCGTCGCTTCCGTCTTTTTCTGGCTGTATCGCAATGCGCCTTCCTCCGAATCGGGAACCGGCGCGGCGCCGGCGGCCAGTCTCGACGGCTTTCGCGACGACGCCTGGCTGCTGCCCGACGCAGCCATGCTCGGATTTGTCGAAGTGCCGGCCGGAGCCTTCGTCATGGGCAGCAATCCGCTGCGGGACCCGATGGCCTACGAAAACGAACGCTGGTCCGCGGCCAGCAGGCAGGGCAATCCGGAATTGCCGGCCTTTTACATCGGCAGATACGAAGTCACCGTGGCGCAGTTCAATGTCTTCGCGGCGCAATCGGGCGGCAGGGCCGCGCCGCGCGGCGGCGCGCCCGCGTATCCGGCAACCGGCGTGACTTGGCCCGAAGCGCTTGCCTACGGGCGCTGGCTCGG